>DASXAN010000913.1:0-2999 GCA_036406755.1 Gemmataceae bacterium | reverse complement strand
CCCCCCCCCCCCCACCCTACGGGGTACTGAAACAACCGGTGTCCCTCGACCTCCGCGCCATCACCGCGACCGTTGACGCGTACCTGCCGCGGGCGCTGGCCCTGGCCGGCGACGCGCCGCCGCGGCTGCGGGAGGCGATGGCCTACAGCCTGCTCGCCCCCGGCAAGCGGCTGCGGCCGGCCCTGGTCCTGCTCGCCTGCGAGGCCGTCGGCGGCACACCCGACGCCGCCCTGCCGGCCGCCGCCGCCGTCGAGATGGTTCATGCGTATTCGCTGATCCACGACGACCTACCGGCGATGGACGACGACGATCTCCGCCGCGGCCGCCCGACGTGCCACAAGCAGTTCGGCGAGGCGCTGGCCATCCTCGCCGGCGACGCCCTGCTGACGCTGGCGTTCCAGGTCCTCGCGGAGTCGTACGGGGGGGAGAGGGCGGCCGGCTGCTGCCGGGAACTGGCCGGCGGGGCCGGGGCCGCGGGCATGGTCGGCGGCCAAGTCGAGGACCTCGCCTGGGAACACGACCCGACCGGGGCCGTCGCCGACCTGGAACGGGTCCACGCCGGAAAGACGGGGGCGCTCTTCCGAGCCTGCCTGCGGCTGGGCGGCGTTGTCGCCGGGGCGGGTCCGGCGGTTATTGCAGCGCTGGACGCCTACGGCCGCGGGTTCGGCCAGGCGTTCCAGATCACCGACGACCTGCTCGACGTCGAGGGCGCCGCCGCCGACGTGGGCAAGGGCGTCGGCAAGGACGCGGCCCGCGGCAAGCTGACCTACCCGGGCCTGCTCGGCGTCGAGGTGAGCCGCCGCCGGGCCGCCGAGTGCTGCCGGGCCGCGGCCGCCGCCCTGGAGCCGCTCGGCCCGACCGGCGACGACCTACGGTCGTTGCTGGAGCTGATTTTGCACCGCGACCGGTGAGACGCCCCGCCGGCGCGTCGGTATGTTGAATGGTGTCGCCCCGCCGCACGTACGGAGATCGGCCGGCGCCCCCGACGGAGACATCACGATGAGTACGCTCCTGTCCCGCATCCACTCCCCGGCAGACCTGCAACCGCTCACGGACGAGCAGCTCGAGCAGCTCGCCCGGGAGATGCGCGACGAGCTGGTCCGCGTCCTTTGCACCCGCCCCGCCCACTTCGCCTCCAACCTCGGCGTCGTCGAGCTTTGCCTGGCGCTGCACCTGACGTTCGACTTCTCCCAGGATCGGCTCATCTGGGACACCGGCCACCAGATCTACCCGCACAAGCTGGTGACCGGCCGGTTCCCGCAGTTCGACACCCTCCGCCGCCGCGGCGGCCTGATGGGTTACCCGAACCCGGCCGAGAGCGACTACGACCTGTTCATGACCGGCCACGCCGGGGCGTCGGTCTCCACCGCCCTGGGGCTGAAGGTCGGCGACGACCTCCAGGGCCGGACCGACCGGCACACGGTCGCCGTCATCGGCGATGGGGCACTGCCCAGCGGCATCGTCTTCGAGGCGCTCAACAACGCCGGCGGGCTGAACGCCAACCTGCTGGTCGTCCTCAACGACAACAAGATGTCGATCTGCCCCCGGACCGGGGCCCTCGCCAGCGCCCTGGACAAGTGCCGGATGACGCACTTCTACCAGGACTCCAAGAAGACGCTCTCCAGCATCCTGTCGCACATCCCCTGGGTCGGCGAGGCGGCCAGGGAGAAGCTGGAAGGGCTGCGGGACGGCCTGAAGGCGATGATGTCCGGCGGGATGCTCTTCGAAGACCTGGGCTTCCGTTACTTCGGCCCGGTGGACGGCCACGACCTGCCGAACCTGCGGCGGTGGCTGCGGGACCTGAAAGGGCAGGAGGGGCCGATCCTGCTGCACGTTCTGACGGAGAAGGGGCACGGCGTCCCGCAGGCCTGCGAGGACCCGGTGACCTACCACACGCCGCCGGTGTTCGAGAAGCTCGGCCCGGACGGCAGCGTCCTGTCGTTCAAGCGGGGCGGGGCGAAGGCGTACACGGACGCGGTGTCCAACACCGTCTTCGAGCTGATGCGGGACGATCCCAAGGTCGCGGTCATCACCGCCGCGATGTGCCAGGGGAACAAGCTGGAGAAGGTCCGCGACGCCTTCCCGGACCGGTTCTTCGACGTCGGCATCTGCGAGTCGCACGCGGTCGCCTTCGCCGCCGGCATGTGCAAGGTGGGGCTGCGGCCGATCGTGGATATCTACTCGACCTTCCTCCAACGGTCGTTCGACCAGGTGTTCCAGGAGGTCGCACTGCAGAACTTGCCGGTGGTGTTCACGATGGACCGGGCGGGGCTCACCGGGCCGGACGGGCCGACGCACCACGGCACCTTCGACATCCCATACATGCGGCTGTTCCCGAACATGGTCGTCCTGGCCCCCGGGGACGAGCGGGACGTGGCCGCGATGCTGCGGTGGGCCGTCGGTCACGACGCCCCGACGGCGATCCGCTACCCGAAGGCGAACCTGGAAGCGGTCGAGCGGCCGGCGACGCCGATCGAATTGGGCAAGGCCGAAGTGTATGACTGGGGTGACGACGGTTGCTTCCTCGCCTACGGCACGCTGTTCCCGGCGTGCGTCCAGGCGGCCGAGCGGTTGCGGGCGGAGGGGCTACACGTCGGCGTCGTCAACGCCCGCTTCTGCAAGCCGCTCGACCGGGACGTGGTCCTCAAGGCCGTCGAGCAGTTGCCGGTGGTGGTCACGGTCGAAGAGGGGACGCTGGAGGGCGGGTTCGGGTCGGCCGTATTGGAGGCGGGCAACGCGGCCGGGCTGGACACGCGGTCGGTCGTCCGCCTCGGCGTCCCGGACCGGTTCGTCGAGCACGGCGAGCGGGGCGAGTTGCTGGCGAGCCTCGGGCTCGACGTGGCCGGACTGTGCGCCGCGGTGCGGCGGGCGCTCGGTCGGGACGAGCCGGCGCGGGCGCAGGCCGTCGCCGGGAGCTAAGCCCGGGTCGCCGCGACGCGGAGTCCGCGGAGCGGAGCGCGAAACCGGTTTCGCGCTCCGCTCCGCGGACTCCGCGTCGC
>DASXAN010000912.1:0-2166 GCA_036406755.1 Gemmataceae bacterium | reverse complement strand
CCAGGTCCTTGAGCGGGGCGTAGAACTGCTTCTGCGCCTCCAGGTAGATCCGCAGCCGCTCCGCGCCGATGAAGCTCTTGCCGTCAATTTCGACGGCGTTCGGTGCGATCAGGGCGACGCGGACGCCGGCCTTCTTGGCGGCCCGCAACATCTCCTCCGTCTTCTGGACGTACTGCTCGTCCTTCTTCGGGTCGAACGGCCCGTACCCGCCGTCGTTCATGCCGAAGTCGATGGTGACGGCCGTCGGCTTCTCAGACAGGACGTGGTTGGCGAACCGGCCGGCACCGCCGGTGGCCGTGTCGCCACCGATGCCGGCGTTGTGGAAGGTCATCTTCCCGGCCGGGAACCGGGTCGTCAGGTACAGCTCGATGTAGGTCGAGTACTGGTACTGCTCGGTGATGCTGTCGCCGAGGAACAGGACGTGGTCGCCGGGGTGGAAGAAGAATGCCGGCTCGGCGGCGGCGAGCGGAGCGGCGGTCAGCAGCAGTGCGGCGAGCGTCACGATGCGGCGGGGCATGGCGGTGGCCTCGGGGTAGGGGGCGGAGTCCGTTCTAACGCCGGGCAGTGGATGCGGCAAACGGATTCGCTCAGTCCGGGCGTGGAGGTTGTGGACGAATCGCAGACCGTGAACGGAACCGGCCCCTGTCCCCGTCGGACCGGGCGTGGTACAACGGCCGTGCCCGCCCCGCCTCCCGGAGTTCGCCATGCCGCTGTACCTGCCGCCGATCACCCGCCGCCGGTTCCTGGCCGGGGCCGTCGCCGCCTGTCTCTCCGGTCGCTTACGCCCCCGGCTCGCCTTCGCCGCGGAGGCCGACCCGCACACCCTGGCCCTGCTCGCCGACACGCACATCGCCGCCGACCGGGCCGCCGTCGCCCGCGGCGTGAACGTGACCGACCATCTGACGGCCGTCGGCCGGGAGCTGGCCGCCCTGCCGCAGCGGCCGGCGGCCGGGTTGATTGTCGGGGACCTGGCGCTGAGGAACGGGCAGTCCGGCGACTACGGCACGTTCGCCGACCTGCTCAAGCCGATCCGCGCCGCCGGCCTGCCGCTACACCTGACGCTGGGCAACCACGACAACCGCGAACGGTTCGTCGCCGCGGCGGCGGAGAAGGGCGAGCGGCCGGCCGGCGGGCGGATCGCCGAGATCGTCGCTACGCCGCGCGCCAACCTGTTCCTGCTCGACACCCTCGACCAGACCGACGTCACCCCCGGCAAGGCCGGCGAGGCGCAGCTGGCGTGGCTTGCGAAGGCGCTGGACGAGCGGGCCGACAAGCCGGCGATCGTCTGCGGCCACCACGACCCGATCCTGCCGGCGTCGGCGGGCCACAAGCCGTCGGGCCTGTTGGACACGGCCGAACTGTTCAAGGTACTGGGGCCGCGGCGACAGGTGAAGGCGTACGTCTACGGCCACACGCACGTCTGGGCGGTGCAGGAGCACGTCACCGGCATCCACCTGATCAACCTGCCGCCGGTGGCGTACGTGTTCACCAACGGCCTGCCGAGCGGGTGGGTCCGCGCGGCGCTGCGGCCGGACGGCGTCCGGCTCGAGCTGAGCTGCCTGGACAAGACGCACAAGGCCCACGGGCAGGTGGTGGAGTTGAAATGGCGGGCGTGACGATCCACGACGGCGTCACGATCGACGGGATGACCGCGGCCGACTGGCCGGCCGTGCGGGTCGTCTACGAGGCGGGGATCGCCACCGGCCAGGCGACGTTCGAGACGGCCGCCCCGGCGTGGGAGGCGTGGGACGCCGGCCACCTGCCGGTCGGCCGGCTGTGCGCCCGGGTCGGCGGCGCGGTCGTCGGCTGGGCGGCCCTGGCGCCGGTGTCGCGGCGGGCCGTGTATGCCGGGGTGGTCGAGGTGAGCGTCTACGTCCGCCCGGATTGGCACGGCCGGGGCGTCGGGTCGGGGCTCCTGGCGGCGCTGGTGGCCGCATCGGAGCGGGCCGGGCTGTGGACACTCCAGGCGGGCATCTTCCCGGAGAACGCGGCGAGCCTGGCCCTGCACACGAAGCACGGATTCCGCGTGGTCGGTCGGCGGCAGCGGATCGGCCGGCTCGGCGGGGTCTGGCGGGACACGGTACTGTTGGAGCGGCGCAGTTCAATCGTGGGTTAGCCGCGGCGCGGAGTCCGCGGAGCGGAGCGCGGAGACTAGCGCTCCGCTCC
>DASXAN010000911.1:0-8826 GCA_036406755.1 Gemmataceae bacterium | reverse complement strand
GCCGACCCACGGAACAGCTTGACCAGCTGTCCGCAGAACCACAGCTTTCGCCGGTGCCAGCGCGGCTTGCTGGGGTCCGCGGACCCGCAGACCGACCGGAGCAGTTGTTCGCCGGCCGGCGTCAGAATGAAGCAGCTGCGGCCGGTGAGTGCCAGGCCGGCCGTGCGGCGGAACGACCGGCGGTCGGACCCGCGCCGGTGACATTCGTCGGCACGGTCGGCCAGTCCGGCCGCAACGAGCAGGCGGAGGTCGGTCCCAGTGACGCCGGCGGCCAGCAGTTCGGTCAGGCTGACGGCGAACTCCCACGGGTCCACTTTCAGGCCGGCGGCCGCAGCGAAGGCGGTGCGCAGCTGGCCCAGGGCAATGAGCATGGCCGGGGACGGAATCAGCGGCGGCACATCGGCCACAGGCTTCGAGGGGGGAGTGCTCATCGGTGTCCTTGATGAGGGGTGGTTGCTGTGGTCCCGCCCGGACGGTGGGAACAGGGACCGGCCCCGCGTCACGGCCAGGCACTTCATTCGGGTCAGGGTGCGGGTCGCGTGAAACGGGGCCTCTATTTAAAGAATTGAAATTTTTTCGCGAATGCGGACATGAACTCAGGGATTATTAGGAATAATCCGCAAATTCGGCTCGGCCGTGAGAGGCGTTTAGAGTATGGCCTGATAATGACGGTAATGCAAGATTGGAAGTTCAATCAACACTGACGGAATCGAAAGTAGACTGCGCCTCATGCGCCGAGAGTGGTGCAGTCCAGGCGGCGGACCCCACAACGGGGACTCACTGCCGCCGCAGCGTGGCGATGGCGGCTTCGGATAGGCGGTCGGCCCCGGCGGTGTTCGGGCCGAAGTTGATGGCCAGGAGAATGACGGCGTTCGGCTCATCGATCCCGCCGTAGGCCAACCCGCTGACCGCTACGCCGGCCGCGGTGGTGCCGGACCATGTGAACCGGGAGAACTCGATCCCGGCGAGCGAGCCGGTTTCGGTCGGCCCCCGCTTGGCGATCTTGATCCCGGACGAGGTGGTCGTGCCGGCCGAGTAGTTCACCAACGTCTGCCGCATGTTCTTCTTGGCCTCCTCCACCAGCTTCTTGTCGGCCGTGACGGTGGCGATGAGGACGGGCGGCGGCAGGTCGGCCGGGGCCGGCCCCTTCCAGGAGAACACTTTCATGCTCCCCGCCGACTTGGGCGGGTCGGCCGCATACCCCTTCGGCAGGGACATCTGGTACTTGTCGAAAGTGACGGTTTGGGTCAGCTCGTCGGCCCGGCCGGGGTCGGGCTGCCACGGGGACGGGGGCTGGTTCGTCATCGGCGTTGGCGGCCTGGCCGCCGTGGGACTCGGGACACTGGCCGCCGGCTTGCTACAGCCGGCCCCGGCAAGGACTGCGCCCAACAAGACGACCCACGTCAGCCGACCGACGGCGGTCTTTGCCATCACGAATCACCTCGGCACCAGGTTGAGAAACCGATCACGACTCACGCGCCCCGGGCGGTACGGTCCAGGCGGCGGGCCCGGGCGTACCACCCCAGCCCGCGGACGGTGCCGAACAGGCCGACGCCGATCAGGCCGGTCATGACGTAGTACCGGCCGCCGCCGGGCCGGGCCGCCGCGTTGAGGTAGGTGAAGGCGGTCAGGCCCAGCCCGGCCGTCAGACCGGGGAGACGGTCACCGCCCCGATCACGCTCACCTTGTCCCGGTGCCGGCCCCACGAGTCGAGCACCGGCGTCTGGCCGACCTTGGCCCAGGTGCGGCGGACGAGCGGGTTGAGGAACAGCCCGGCCTCGTCGATCAGCACGAGGTGGGCGCGGTCCCCGGCCGCTTTTTTTGGAGGCGCGGCCAGTCCTCCGCCCGCCACCGGTCGATCACCGCCCGGTCCCGCTCCCGGGCGCGCTTGGCCGGCTTCTGCGGGCTGTACCCCGCCTGGCCAGCCACGCCCGGAGGTAGCCCGGGTTGTACCCGACCCCGAACCGCTCCCGGATCAAGTGGGCCACCCGGCGGGCGGTCCACAGGTCGCTACGGAACCCGTGGTCGGTCGCCCGGCCGGCCAGCCGAGGACCTCGGCCTCCTGCCCCGGAGTCAGGAACGGCTTGCGCCCCGGGTGCCGGTTGGAGGCCAGCCCGCCGTCTCCGGCGGCCCGGTACGCCCGCACCCACTTGTTCACCGTGACCGGGTGGACGCCGAGGATGTCGGCCACGTCGGCCTGGCTCCAGCCGTCGCGGACCCGTTGCACCGCCAGCCGCCGGCGAGCCTCCTTACCAGTCGCAGTTCGGATCGCTTCCATGATCCGGCCGGTGTACCATAGGCGGACCCAGGGCTGCAACCCAGACTACCTACGGATCAATAGCCAGTCGAGCACTGCTTTACAAATGACCAATCAACGTCGTCTGGAAACTGGAGTTCCCACACTGCTGGCATCCAATCCACAGACAGTCCGCGCAAATAGATCAGACTTTGATAAGCCGCGAGCCGAACAGGCGCCGACTGGGTATCGTCTGATACGATCTTAGCATAGAGTCGGGAGTAATAATCCGATCCAGTTCCATCAAACCGTTTCCCCAGGTACTGGAACGCAGAAACTCTGACCAACTGATCAGTATCACTCAGTAGTATCTCTTCCGCGATCTTCAGAATCTCGTTCGAATACACCTGCCTGTCCTCAAGTAGGGCGAATGCAGCCTGCCGAACCTCCGCTTTGGGATCATGCAAGAAAGCTACCAGTTGATCGACGCCGATACCTGAAACGTCACCGAGGTAGTTGGCTGCGAAGTCGACACCGACTCCTTTGCATATGTGCATCAGCCGATCAACCTCAGTACGAAGCTGCGTAAGTTGTTTTCGCATACGCGCATTCTTCGCATTTGAGCCGTCAGCAGTCATGCGTCTCCTGTGAATGAAGAGCCCCTTGACCAGGGCATTACGCGGGCGTTGCAGGAGTGATCTAGGGACTAAGGATGCTCCCACGGGCCAGGGGGCGCATCCATTTGACCCAACTGACGCTCCAGCCCCGCCAGTCGGTTTCGAAGCGGCGTGAGATCCCTTTCCACGCCTCGCACCATAGCTTGAGCGTCCCTATCACCCTGTGCCGCGAGCCCTCGCAGATGGTCGAGCCATTCTCCTTCGAAATTCCATCCTTTGTCAATAGCCATATCCTGTCCAGGGTGGCTCGCCAAGACCTTCTTGATCGTGTCCCGGACTTGCCGAATTTGCTTCTGGACTCCCGAACGCACGCTCAAGACGCGGTTTGCTTTGATGGTTGCGGCCGCCGCCCGCGCTCCCCGCGTCGCCCTCGCCCCCAAGCCGGCAAAAAAACTCGGGGCCAGGATATCCGCCAGCATGCCGGCCGTCGGCGACCCAGTCAACTCTCGTACCAGCCGGGACCGCATCGATTCCGTCGGCTGCCCGGACCAAAGTTCCGTCAACCCGGTCTGCACGTCATCATAACCCACCAACATCAGCCCGAGACCGCCGAACGCCCCGAGGTAGCCTGTCCCAGGCGTAGATAAGATCAGCAGTGCACCGCCGTTGAATTCTGCCAAGCCCGCGACCAGCCGTAGCCCACCGAATAGTCGCGTGGCCGTCGGAGAACTCAGGACATCCAATAGCTGGTCGGTAAAGCTGCGCTCGAAACCCTGGGGCGGAAGCGGGTGGTCATCGTCGAACGGCGTCTGCTGGCCGGTAGCCACGTCTGTGACTACCCCCCAGGTGTGATTTTCCTCGGCTAGGTTGGCCTCCACCGCGTTGTTGGCACCCAGCGACCGGGTCAGCACCATGCTGTGCACGGTGTGGGTTTCGACGATCTGGGCATCGCCATTGGACAGCGAATCGGTGCGGGCCTCGGACGTGTCCATGCCATCGGCCGCCGTGAGCACCAGAACGCCGTCGCCTAAATCCGCGGCCCGTTGGTAGTAGTTCTGCGAGTGCCCACCCGAGTAGAGTATGTAACTGCCCCGGCCGTCGTAGTCGGACTGGAGCGTATACCCGCTGTCCGACGCGGCCACGGTTAGCTCCTCGACCCGTCCGCCGTCCGCCCCGCCCGGCCCGTCGGCGGCCGTTGTTGCGACCGTCTTGGCGTAGTCGCCGGTATAGCCGTACGTCACCGATTCGGTCGGCACCTCGGGGTCTACCTGGGTGCCGGAGTACTCCTCGTGGAAGGTCAGCGTGTCCGTCTGCGTCCCGGCCAGGCCGGCGGCCGAACCGAGTTCGCGGGTCCGGACGCTGTCGGTCGCCGTGTAGGACCCGGTCGCGGTATCGCCTGGAATACCTTCGCGGTTCACCAGACTCCCGAGGTAGTCACCGCCGAAGGAGAATGATTCGACCTGCTGTGCGTCGAAATCCAAGTTGCCGAGCGACAACTCGCCTGCGGCATCGGTCTCGCCCACGGCCAAGTGGAAGGAGGGGAGGGCACTGGTCCGGGTGATTGTCAGCCGGGCACCGACGTCGCCGCCGCTCGCCGACCAGTAGTCCATGCCGCCGGGGGTCAAGCCGTCATAATAAAAGGCGGTCACGCCGCTCATGGGGACTGGAACCGGGAACTCGTCCGGCCCGCCCGGCAGGGTGGTGTCGATCACGTCCACCGTCTGGTCCTGGGCGAACCCTGTAATGTCCAGACTCACGCCGCCGGAGACATCGTCCGGCTGGAACTGGCCGTCGCCCACTGCCCCGTTCTCGTCCAGTGTGCCGCCAAAGGTGCCGGTCAGGGTCGCACTGCCCACTTCCGACTCCGTGTCGCCCGGTTCGCTTTCATCATCCGCGTCCACCGTCCCACCGACGGTGATCGTCCCGGTCAGGACCTGGGCGATGCCGATGGTCGTCGTTCCATTGGCCGTGTCCTCCAGCGAGTGAGTGCCCTGGCCGACCTGCGCATCGTAGTACCAAGTCTCCCGGTCGTGGCCGTCGGGAGCGGTGACCTCGTCCGACCCGTCGTCGGTCAGGTGTGCAATGCCTCCCGCGGTCGTCTCCACCTGGGTGCCGGCGACCGTGGTATTCCCCGTGACGTCGATGGCGCTCTGCTGGCTGACGATGACCGTCGCCGTCGTATCGTCGATGTCGTCGATCTCCTCCGACCCGGCGTCCGTGGCCGGCTCGCCGTCGAGCGTGTTCAAATCGGCCCAATCGTCGGTGGTGTGGTCCTCCGAGTGGGTCGTGAGGTGGTGCGTCGAGGATTGGCTGAGGGTGAACGTCGTGCCGCTGCCCGAGAGGTGACAGGCGAAACCCTCCGTGCCAGTGGACGAATCGACGAAGTGCTCCGTCTCGGAGTCACCACTGACGCCCTCGCCGTCGGTGCCGTCGTCCCCGGCGTGCAGGTCCGCCGAGCCCGTCACGTCGCCGGTGACGTTGATGATCTGCCAGTCGGGCGGGTCTGCGTCCGGGTCGTCCGACTGCCAGCCATCCAGAGCAGCGGTCGCCGAGAGTTGAACATCCTCGGAGCCGCTGTCGCCGTCGGTACCGTCGTCGTGGCCGGAGTCGTGGGACTCCGGGTCGTTCCAGGTGTCGTGCTCGGCGTCCGAGTCGGTAAACCCGTCGTGGGCCGTGTCGGTGTAGGTGGCGGTGAGGCTATCCGTCCCGCCGGAGACGGTCAGCACCTCGTGGGCGTGGCCGGCGTCGGTCTCGCCGTAGTGGTCGGTTTCGGAATCGCTCTCGCCGTTGGTCGTCGAGCTCTCCCCGGCCGTTCCGTCGGCCGAGTCGTGGAAGCCGTAGTCGTCCTCGATCCGGTCGCTGGCCGAGGTGACCGTGAACGTGGTGGCGTTTCCGGTGCCCGCGACGTGCAATTCGTCGTCGTGCGACCCCTGATCGTCGGCGTGGAACGTATCGCTGTTGGTGTCCGTCGTGCCGTTGACGGACTCGGACGATGACTCGCCGCCGTCCTCCGCGTCGGCGTAGTTGGCCTTGATGTGGTCATCGAGGCTGGCGGCCCAGTCGTCGGGCGCGCCGGACGCGTGCAGGTGTTCGTGGCTGTAGCCGTTGTCGCCCTCGGCGAAGCTGTCGGTCTCGCTGCCGCCCGGTTCCGGCTCGCTGGACGTGCCGCCGACGTAGTCCTGGTAGCTGGAGTCGTCGGTGCTGTCGAAGTCGAACGACGTGACCTGGAACGTGCCGTCGGCGGCGAACGTACCCTCGACGTGGTCGGTTTCGGTGTGCGTGCCGAAGTCGGATTCGCGGAAATCGTCATGGAATGCGCCGGGATCGCCGGCCGTCGCCGGGTGGTCGTCGCTACCGCTGTCCTGATTGTTGAAGGTCGAATTGACCGAGTCGTCCCAGGTGACGGCGAGCGCGTCCCCGGAGCCCTCGACGTGGAGGGTGAAGTCGTCCGTGCCGGCGAGCGAGTTGTCGTACCGGTGTTGGGTGGTCGTGCCGCCGTCCTCGTCGGTCGGGGTGCTGGTGTCGGTGCCGGTGAACGAGTCGTTGCCCCAGCAGTCCAGCACGTAGGACGTGGCGTCGGAGCGGCTGAATCCGAACCGGTCCTGGTTGGCCTGGTCGATGTCGTAGCCGACGAGCAGGCCGTCCGCGGTCGCGTTGCCAGACCAATCGACGCCGTCCACGCGGTCGTCGGGGCCGGGGTCGCCGTCGCCGTAGCGCAAGTAACAGTCGTACCTGACTTGCAACGGATCGTCCGGGCTGTTGACGTCCCAGTTCGGGGTGAAGTTGACCGTGCCGATTTCCTGAAGGGCGAACGGCTTGCCGGAGGGGTCGGTGCCGCGGACGGTGAGGATGAAGTTCGCGGCGTCCGGGGACGGGGAGTCGCCGGAGTCGGTGGACATGCCGTACATGCCGCCGCCGCCCGCAGTCAGTGACACGTTCCAGCCGGGGTCGTCCGGCGGCGGGATGGGCGGCAGCGTCGGGATGGGGATGTCGGATGAGTCAGCCGCCGGGCGGCGGAGCGGGGACACCACGGTCAGCGTGGTGCCGGTCGTCGCCGGGCCGGCCGTGGGCGCTGTCACCGTCGGGCCAGGAAGTGCGCCGCCGGCCGGGACCGCCTGCGCGATCGAGCCGGCGCCGGCCAGCAGGCCGCCGCGGTTGGCCGGGCCGTCAAGCAGGTCGCCGAGCGAATGCGAGCCGACCAGGCCGAACAGGCCGGAGGACGACGGCGATTGCCGCAGGCCGAGCGTGTCGCCGGACCCGGCGGCCAGCGCCTGGCCGAGCAGGCTGGCCCCGCGGTGCGACGCCGAGTTGCCCGAGCCGAACACGGACAGCCCGCCGAACAGCTGGCCGCCGACCATCGCCCCGAGCTGCGCCTGCTGGTCCCGGGTGCCGGCGAGGTCCAGCGTGTCGGACGTGCCGCCGGGGTGGAGGAGCAGTTGCAGTCGCTGGGCGAAGTGGCCGGCCGGGGCGTGTGTCGGCGGGGGCGTCGGCGTCGCGGCCGGCTGTGCGTGAGCAGCGGTAGGAGTCGGATGGGCCGTCGGCGCGGCGGTCGGTCGGGCCGGGCCGGCCGGGTCGGCGGCGGCGGGCGCGGACCCGCCCGCCAACGGCGCGCCATCCGACGCGATGCGGCCGATCAGGCCGGGGACGGCGACTCCGGTCGCGCCGCCGGTGCCGCTTGCGGGTGCGGGCGGGTCGCGGTCAGCGGACGAGGACCGCGGCATGAACACGGCCGGGTCGTTAGCGCCGGGTTCGGCGAGGTCGGCTCCCCCGGATTCCGACCGCAACGAGTCGCCGGCAGTGACCGTCGCCGGCCCGGCGTCGCGGCCGTCGGCGATGTTCGGCACCGTCAGCGAGAGGAAGGCCCGGTCGCGGTCGGAAAGCTCCGGCCCGTCGGCGGCCGCGTCGGGTGCGCCGTCGGCCGGCGGGGCGGCGGGGATCGCGTCGGCCGCTGGGCCGACAGCGGCCAGGTCGGACCCGGCCGGGTTCAGCCACGCGACCGGGCCGGACAGCAGCAAGGCCTGCGCCGCCGCCGTCGCCAGCACGCTGCCGGGCAGGGCGCGGTCGTCCAGCCGGACCAGCTCCAGCAGGGGCTTCGCGGCTGGCCGCCGGCGGCGGATCGGGGCGGTCGGACCGCGGCGGCGGAACGCGCGCACGGCGGTCTTCCACCAGAGGTGCGTGACGAGGGTCTTCATGACGGGCTGGCCCCGACGGTGTCACAGGGTCGAACGATATGCGACCGAAATCCGGGCCATCGTGGGCCGGCCCGGCGGTCGTAGCCAGGGGCGCATCGCGCCCCGTGTGCGCCTCTTGACAACGGCGTTCTCCTCGTTCTCACGCGGCGGCGGCACGGCCCCGCTTGCGGCGGCCGGCGGGCCGACCTATCATGACGGCGCCCCCGCACCCGGAGCCGCCGTGCCGACGCCCGACCCGTTCCAGACCCTCAAGCCGTCCGTCCTCGACCGGCTCATCGACGCCGGGTCCGAGGGCACCACCGACCGCCCCGGCTACACCCTCCGCCAGATGGAGGACGCCGTCCGCCGCGACCTGGAGGACCTGCTCAACACCCGCCGCCCGCCCGAGTCCGCACTCGGCGACGACGGCAAGCCGGAGCCGTTCTTCGGCGGGCTGGAGGAGGTGCCCAAGTCGATCGTCAACTTCGGCCTGCGCGACCTGGCCTACTTCGATACCCTCACGGCCGACGTGCGGGCCGAGTTCGCCCGCCACATCGAGCAGGTCATCACCATCTTCGAGCCGCGGCTGCGGGACGTGCGGGTGACCGTCCGCGACCCGGCCGAGGTGGCCGAGGCCAAGAAGCAGGACTACAAGCGGACGGCGCTCTACTTCCACATCGAGGCCCGGCTGAACCTGGACCCGGCCCCCGAGGTGGCGTTCGAGACGGTGCTGGAGCTGACCAAGGGGACCACCCACGTGACCAAGGGCGAGTGACGACCGAGTAGGGTGGGGGGGGGGGGG
>DASXAN010000910.1:0-1825 GCA_036406755.1 Gemmataceae bacterium | reverse complement strand
CCCCCGGCCCCCTCTCCCACAAGGGGAGAGGGGGAGAGGATTCAAGGGCGCAGCCACCTCACCAACCAGTCCAGCGCCGCCTGCCGCTGCTCGGCCGTCACCTTGTGGCCGACGCCCTCTGCCACCATGATCTTCAGCTTGTCCGCCGCGCCGGCCGCCTTGTACGCCGCCTCGGCGCTGGCGAACGCCAGCCGGGCCCCCTCGATCGGGCAGTTCGGGTCCAGGTCGCCGTTGAGGATCAACAGCGGCCGGCCGGCCATCAGCCGCACCATGCTCGGGCAGTCGAACTGGTCGGTGATGCCGGGGACGACCTTGGCCCACAGCTCGCGGCAGACGCGGGCGTTGACCCGCGGCTCGCCGAGGTCCTTCGCCGCCGCGTCGTGGGCCTGCTGGATCGTCCGCGCCCGGCCCTGCCAGCGGTCGTGGTCCAGGCTCCAGCGGAAGCTCTGCACGCCGATCGCCGGCACGGCCACGGCCACCCGCTCGTCCGCGGCTGCGGCCAGCCACGTCTCGATCCCGCCCATGCTGATGCCCATCATGCCGATCCGGGCCGGGTCGATGTCGTTGCGCTCGCGGAGCACGTCCACGGTCCGCCACAGGTCCCAGACCGTGTCGTAATAGAACGGGTGCTCCTGCGGCTCGCCGGGTTTCGTTCGCCAGGCGCGGGTGATGGCCCGCTCGTACGCCTCCTTGCCCTTGGCGCCGCCGGAGCGGTCGCCGTGGTAGCGGGCGTCGATGGCCACGCCGACGATGCCGCGCTTCGCCAGGTCGGTGAGCCAGTCCATCATCTTGTCCTTGGACCCGCCGGTGCCGTGCAGGACGATCACGGCCGGCAGGCGGCCGGTGGCGTTGGCCGGCTTGACGAGCAGGACCGGGACCAGCTCGGCAGTGCCGTCCGGCTTGCGCTCGGACTCGAAGCGGAACCGCTCGGCCGTCAGCCCGTTGGGGAGGCGCTTGATCTCATCGACCCGGGTGACCTGATCCGAGCCGCGCGGCCGGTCGAGGAGCTTCTTGAACGCGGCCCGCACCTCGGCCGGCGGCGGGTACGGCCCCGGCAGCTGGGCCTGGGCGCGGAGCAGGGCGGGGGTGACGAGGAGCAGGAGAAGCGCGCGGCGGTGCATGAATGTCTCCTTCCACCACAGACCCACCCACGGGGCGCCGCCCGTGGGCTTGGGGGTCAGTCCCTGTGCTTCTGCCGCAGCCGCGGGGACAGCCGCAATATCCACTGCACCCGCTCGAACTCGTCCAGCCAGTCCTGCGTCACCGCCGCCAGGAGCGGGTCGCCGGCCGCGGCGAGGCCCGTCGGGCAGCTCGCCCCGATCGTCGTCGCCGCCAGGGCCCGGTAGCGGCTCAGCGTCCGCTCGCCGTACCGGGCCACCTCGTACCCGTCCTCGCTGAAGAACACCACCACCGGCACCCGGTCGCCGCCGTTGATCCGCAGCTCGGCCTGCACGTCCGGGTGGGCGTCGCGGTCCAGGTAGCGGACGGTCAGGTCCGGGGCGGCCTCGGCGAACCGGTCGAAGATCGGGCACTGGCCGGAGCAGTCGCCACACCACGCCCCGGCCAGGACGAGCACGTTGGTCTGCCGTTGGAACTGGCCGAGCAGGTCCCGCTGGGCCGGGGTGAGCTGGACCTTGTCGTAGGTGGCCCGCCAGCGGTCGGCGTATGCCGGGGTGCCGTGGCGGGCCATGAACTCCGAATATGGCAAAGCCGCAGTGAACGTGTCGAACAAATTCATTGAAGGGTCCTTTGATCCTCTCCCCTCTCCCGGCTTTGCGGGAGAGGGGTCGGGGGTGAGGGGGCGGGGTTTTCCCTCACCCCCTAG
>DASXAN010000909.1:0-8119 GCA_036406755.1 Gemmataceae bacterium | reverse complement strand
CCGTCGCCACCCGCAACCTCGCTCGGCTCCAAGCCTTGGTCCTGTCCGACCGGGAACTGAAGGCGCTGGAACTGCCGCCGCACGAGGCGAACCGCATCCGCGAATCGATCGGCCGCATCCCTGCCAAGTTCCAGGACACCTGCGCGAAGCTCCAGAAACTGAACGAGACGGCCAAGTGGCAGCACCTGGAGACGCTGGCCCCGCAGTGCATCCCGGCCGAGCAGATCGGCGGTAAGTTCGACCTGGTCCGGTATCCGTCCGGGACCATCCTGTATCAGGTCGGCGAGAAGGACCACGACTGGCTCCAGACCGGCGAGATGGTCCAGGTCGGGCGGGCGTGGCGGCTGGTCGCCGGCCCGACGCCGGGCCATGCCGTCTCCGTCCCGGCGTCCGCCGGCGGCGAGGCGGCCAACGTCATCGACTTCTCCGACGAGGAGCTCAAGGGCCTGATCGACAAGCTTCAGACGCTCGACAAGGTCGCCACGGAGGCGTCACGGAACGCGGCGGACTCGATTCGGTACAACCTGGACCGGGCGGCGATCCTCGAGCAGATTGAGGCCAAGGCGAAGTCGCTGGCGGCGAAGGACCAGTGGGTGCGGCAGATCGCCGACTGCTACAGCGCCGCCGCCCAGGCGAGCGGCCCGGCCGACGACGTCGCCTACAAGAAGCTGGTCGACCTGCGGCAGCGGATCGCCCGTACCCAGCCGAACAGCCCGCTGGCCGGGTATGTGGCGTTCCGGGAAATGTCGGCCGAGTACGCCATGAAGCTGGCTCGGCCCGGCGGCAAGCCGGACGAGCTCGGCAAGATTCAGGAAGGCTGGCGGGGCCGGCTGAAGGCGTTCGTCGAGGAGTACCCGACGGCCGAGGACGCCCCGGACGCCCTGCTCCAGCTCGGCATGGTCAGCGAGTTCATGAACAAGGAGCAGGACGCCAAGGGCTTCTACGCGCTGATGACGAAGAACTACGGCAACCACCCGCTGGCCGCCAAGGCCGAGGGTGCCCTGCGGCGGCTGACGCTGGACGGGCAGGTGATGAAGCTGTCCGGCCCGGTCCTCGGCAGCGGCCAGAACTTCGACATCGGCGCGCACCTCGGCAAGGTGGTCGTCGTCTACTACTGGGCGAGCTGGAACCAGCAGTGCGCCGCCGACTTCATCAAGCTCCAGGGGCTCGTCGGCACCTACGGCAGCAAGGGCCTGGACGTCGTCTGCGTGAACCTGGACAACGACCCGACGGCCGCGGCCGCGTTCGTGCAGAAGACCTCGGCCCCGGGCACGCAGCTGTACATGGCGCCGGGCGGGCTGGACAGCCCGCTGGCGGTGCAGTACGGGGTGATGGTGCTGCCGAACATGTTCCTGGTCGGCCGCGACGGCAAGGTGGTCAGCCACACCATCCAGATGAGCAGCCTGGAGGACGAGATTCGCAAGCTGACCGAGAAGTGATCTGAATCGTTTAGCCGCGAGGCTCCGGCGGGCGCGCGAGCGCTCGGCGGAGCCTCGCGGCTAAACGGCTTCTTGATACGCAACCGGGTCGTCCATGCCCGCCTCCGCGAATCCCTTCTTTCGCAGTTGGCAACTGTCGCACCGGCCGCACGACCGGCCGGCCGCGTCCGGGTCGTAGCAACTCAGCGTCTGCCCGTAGTCCACGCCGAGCTTCGTGCCCAGGCGGACGATGTCCGCCTTTGTCAGCGATAAGAGCGGCGCGTGGACGTGGTAGGTCCCCTGCCCCTCCGTCGCCGCCTTGGTCGCCAGGTTGGCCAGCCGCCCGAATTGCTGCAAGAATTCCGGCCGGCAGTCGGGATAGCCGCTAAAGTCGATCGCGTTCGCCCCAATGAACAGGTCGAACGCCCCGACCACTTCCGCGTAGCCCAGGCACAGCGCTAGCAGGACCGTGTTCCGGGCCGGGACGTACGTGACCGGCACGCCCTGGCCGATCGCCTCGTGCGAGCGGTCCTTGGGCACGGCGATGTCGTCCGTCAGGGCCGAGCCCCCGACGGCCCGCAGGTCCAGCCGAACGACGCGGTGCTCCTTCGCTTCCTGGAGTTTTGCCTGGGCAGCGGCGCAGTCGAGTTCGCGGCGGTGCCGCTGGCCGTAGTCGACGCTCAGGGCGTAGACCTCGTACCCCTCCGACCGGGCGACGGCGAGCGTGGTGGCACTGTCCAGCCCGCCACTGAGCAGGACGACGGCGCGGGCCATGAGAGCATCCTCCGGCGGCTACGCTCCTAGAATACCGGCAGAACGCTGGTCGGGAGAAGATTTGCCGCAGGAGAGACACCATGCCGCCCGCGCCGCAGGCACCGTCGCGCGACCAACTCGAAACGTTTGCCAACCCGACGCCCGGGCGGGACTACACCATCGAGATCAATTGCCCGGAGTTTACCAGTCTCTGCCCGATTACCGGGCAACCGGACTTCGGTACCATCACCTATACCTACACCCCGGACGCGACGTGCGTGGAACTGAAGTCGCTGAAGCTGTACCTCCAGCGGTTCCGCAACGAGGGGATCTTCTACGAGCAGGTGACGAACCGGCTGCTGGACGACTTCGTCGCCGTCCTCGCGCCGCGGTACTGCAAAGTAGTCGGCGCGTTTACTCCCCGCGGGGGCATCACCAGTACCATCACCTGTGTGCATGACGCCCGGGACGGCCGCCAGGCGTGAGACGGGTCGGCCGGTCGCCCCGGCCGCGGCAGCACCGCCCTAACGGGAGACGGTGATGACGTTTTCAACGCGGACCTCGGCCGGCAGCGTGCCGAGCAGCTCGTGCTGGGCCAGCTGCTTGACATAGTACGAATCGGCCTGACCACGGAGCACGACACGGCCGGGACGGAGTTCGATCGACAGGTTGCGTACACCCCGGTTGGTCCGGAGGTGGACCTGTTCTTCGAGATCCTGAGCGAGGGGAAACGTCGCGGACACCATGAGAAGGGCACCATCACCGTTCGGGCGAGTCGTCCGGCACGGCCATCCCGAGGCCGTGCCTCCTTGAGCACAAGAGCCGATCGTAATCGTTTCCGTAGAAACCGAACATCGGAGATTCCGACTTTCGTGCAAATCTTACGCCAAACGCAGGGTCACAAGCCTTGTTCCCCGCGCCGCCGGAATACCAGTCTAGTTCCATTCAAGTCGCACAACCGGCCGACGGCCGCCACTGGGTCGTTTATGAATACTGCATCTCCCTGATCGCCGTGACTTTGCGACGGCCGTCGCGGCCCGTCTTGGTGAAGCCGGGGCGGGCGTGGTTCCGTGGACTGCCGTATGTGTGTGTATCTCTGTTCCTCGGATGGTGGGGCCTGCCGTGGGGCATCATCTATACGCCGCTGACGATTTTCACCAACTTATCGGGCGGCTGTGATATAACGGCCCAGGTTCGGGAAGGCACGTGCGCACACCAATGATCGGACCTCGCGAACGGACCTCCGTCATGGGCCGGCGTTGGCTCACGATTGGGTTACTCCTCGGCCTCGCGGCTCCGGGCCGTGCCGGCCTTTACGACCCTCGGAAGCCGACTTCTCCACTCGTTACCGAAGCCGGCGTCCGACCCCTGCATTACGACCAACTGCGAGACCAACTCAACGCGCTCCGAAGTGTCGGCGACCCGCTTCGACCGACGGGGCCGCGCGCCGCCGTGCTCAAACAGCGTGACGAACTCGTCGGGCGGGGCTTCGGCAACCTCAGCCCGACGGACCTCGCCGCACTCGGGGCGATCCAGTGGCGGTTACGTGACTCCGATTCCGCTCTAACGACGCTCAAGCAAGCGGCGGGCCGTGACCCGCGGAATTTCTGGGTGCTGACCCACCTCGGCTCGGTCCACCAGGCACTCGGCCAGTACCGCGAGGGGTCGTCACCCCTCGAATCCGCCCGCGACTTCTTCCCCGACCCGTGGCCGGTCGGCCCGCCGGCGGCGGGCGACTGGTTCAAGAAAGCCGAAGGCTACCAACTCAAGCTCCTGCGGCTGCGGCTGCCGGAAAACTCGTTCCGCACCTCCGGTCGGCCGATGCCGGCGGCCGACGTGGACAGGCTCTTCGGCGTGCGGTTCGTCGGCCCGAGCGGCCAGTACGAAGCGGGCAAGCTTGCCGACGCCGAGCGGACCAAGCTGCCGGCCGACGCCGTCGCCGTCGTCCAACAGCTGCTCTTGTGGTTCCCCGACGACACCCGGCTGCTCTGGCTGCTCGGTGAGCTATACAACGCGCAGGGCGACCTGGAGGCGGCGTCGAAGATTCTCGACGATTGCGTCTGGCAGCGCCGCTACGACAGCCCGGCGCTACGTGAACACCGCCAGATCGTGCAGGAGGCGTACGAGGCCCAGGTCAAGGCCGCGACGCCCCCGCCGCAGGAGCCGCCCAAGCCGGTGATATTGCCCGGCACCTGGCAGGTCTACGCCGTCGGCATCGGCTTCGGCCTGGTGCTGGCGGTGCTGGCGTACTTCCAGGTCGGGCAACTCCTTCGCCGCCTCCGCCGCCCGGTGCCGCCTTCGACCTGACGCTAACCGTTCCTCGGCCGCCGGGAGCGCCGCCGTCCATGTCCGACCCGACCCCGCCGCTGGTGATCGGCTGGAAAGAACGTATCGACTTCCCGGACTGGGGCTTGCGCCGGGTCAAGGCAAAAATCGACACCGGGGCGCGCACCTCTGCGCTCGGGGCCGTGTACTATGAAGTGCTGGACCTCCCCGGAGAGGGCAAAGTCGCCGACCTGACCCTGGCGCTGGACCGCAGAGCGCCGGAGAAGCAGGTGCGGCTGCGGGTGCCGGTCCTCGGGATGGTGGTGGTCCGCAACTCGGCCGGGCAGCGGGAGCTGCGGCCGGTCGTGGAGACGCGGGTGCGGCTCGGCCCGCTCACCAAGCTCATTCGCCTGACGGTCACCAACCGCGCCCATATGCGGTTTCCGGTCCTTCTCGGCCGGCTGGCATTGGCCGGCGATTGCGTCGTCGATGTGAGCCGGAAGTACCTGTTGCGGAAGAAGCGCCGGACGCCGGGCACCGAGGTGTGACCATGCGCATCGCCATCCTGTCACGGCAGCCGGACCTGTATAGCACCGGCGCGCTGGCCGAGGCCGGGCGGAAGCGCGGCCACGACGTCCGCGTCATGGACACGCTCCAGTTCGACCTGTGCATCCGCCGCGGCAAGCCGGAGCTGTTCTACCAGGGCGAGCCTGTCGGTCCGGTGGACGCGGTCGTCCCGCGGATCGGGGCGTCGATCACCATCTACGGCCTGGCCGTGGTCCGCCAGTTCGAGATGATGGGCGTCTACTGCCTGAACGAATCGCAGGCGATCGCCCGGTCGCGGGACAAGCTGCGGACGCTGCAACTGCTCTGCCGGCACGACGTCGGCGTGCCGCCGACCGTGTTCACCCGCCAGGCCGACCACGTTCACGACTGCATGAGGCTGATGAACGGCCCGCCGGTGGTGGTCAAGCTGCTCCAGGGCACGCAGGGGATCGGGGTGGTGCTCGCCGAGACGGAGCGGGCGGCCAGTTCGGTCATCGAGGCGTTCCACGGCCTGGACCAGAACATCCTGATCCAGAAGTTCATCAAGGAGGCGAAGGGGTCGGACATCCGGGCGCTCGTGGTCGGGCGAAAGGTCGTCGGGGCGATGCGACGGCAGGCGGTGGCCGGGGAGTTCCGGTCGAACCTGCACCGCGGCGGCAGCGCGACCCGCGTCCGGCTGCCGGCCGAGTATCGCAAGACCGCCCTGGCCGCCGCCCGCGTCCTGGGCCTACGGCTGGCCGGCGTTGACATGCTCGAGTCGAAGGAGGGGCCGATGATCATGGAGGTGAACTCGTCGCCGGGGCTGGAGGGGATCGAGAAGGCGACCGGGGCGGACGTGGCCGGGGCCGTCATCGAACACCTGGAGCGCGAGGTCGCGCCGGCGCACCACATCTAGAGCCCATGCCGAAGCCACCCACCCGCCCCCGGGCGCTGGCCCACCGCTACCGCGCCGCCGAGCGACACCTGTCGGCCGCCCACCCCGCCCTGGCGCGGATCGTCGCCGCGGTCGGCCCATGCACCCTACGGCCCAACTCGGACCTGTTCCACGTCCTGACGCAGACGGTCATCGCGCAGCAGATCTCGACCAAGGCGGCGGCCGCGATCGGCGGCCGGCTCGACGCCGTGCTCGGCAAGCGCGGCCGCGTCCCGGCCGCGGTGTTGGCCCGGTCGGACGACGAATTGCGATCGGCCGGCCTGTCGGCCGCCAAGCTGCGGTCGATCCGCGCCATCGCCGGCCGCGTCGCCGACGGCACGCTCGACCTGGCGAAGCTGGCCCGGATGGCGGACGACGACGTGGCGACAGCCTTGCGGTCGATCACCGGCCTGGGGCCGTGGTCGGTAGACATGGTGCTGATCTTCGGCCTGGGCCGGCTGGACGTGCTGCCGGTCGGCGACCTGGGGTTCCGGTTCGGAGTGCGGGACATGCTCGGGCTGAAGGCCGCCCCGTCGCCGAAGGAGCTGGAGGCCCTGGCCGAGGCGTGGCGGCCGTACCGGACCATCGCGACGTGGTACTTCTGGCGCAGCCGCGGGTTCGTGCCGCAGTCCTCGTAGGCGGGCCACCCACAAAGCGGGTCGTCGAGGGGCCGCAGGCGACGCAGGCACACCGATTTGACCGTCTATTCCTGCCCGGCGCGAAATACGGTCAAGACGACCGTTTTCCCGAATGCCCAAAGGCGGTCTTCTTGGTCGTCTTGGTATTCTTGCGTGCACTACTTCCGGGCAATTTCTGCCCGATTTCCGGGCAGTGCCCGTCCGGGCCCGATCACGACTCACTGCCCTCGTGCTTGTCCCAGACCGGCTGGAATACTTCTTCCTTGTGCCGCTGCGAGTTGAACGTCTTCAGCAGCACGTGCATGGCCCGGCAATGTTCGCGGAAGGCGGTCACCAAGTCCCCCTGGGCCAGTGCCTTCTCTGCCCCGGTGCGGTGCTCCTGATACTCTCGTCCACCGTTGTCGGTCGCCATATCCGTCAACCGCTGCGCCAGGGCCGCCTCGGCCTTCACCAACTTGTCCAGTAGCGGCCGCTCGATGCGGCATTGGGCCGAGCGGTAGATGCGGAGTTGCGGCGGGGCCGGCTCGGCCTCGGCCGGGGCGGCGTCCCGCGGGCCGTGCAGCCCGAGCCCGAACAGCCCCGCCCCGATCGCCGCGATCGCCAGCACGAACGCCTCCCGCCCGCCCGGCACCCCGGCCGTCACGAGCACCAGCGCCAGTACCGCCAGACCGATGCCTAGCGCCAGCGTCGTCAGCGGCCAGGGGACCGTCCGCCGCCGCTTCGGCCGGGGCGTGGCCGGGTCCGCGGCCGCCGGGTCGTCGGTGCCGCCGACCTGCACGATCACGACCGTGGTGTTGTCCGGCCCGCCCCGCAGGTTCGCCAACTCGACCAGGAACTCACACGCCTCCGCCGGCGGCAGGGCCGACGCCACCGCCCCGATCTCGTGGTCGGACAACTGCCCGGTCAGTCCGTCGCTGCACACCAGGTAGATGTCCCCCGGCCGGATCGGGTGCGGCCCCTCCACGTCCACCTCGACGAACGCGTCCGGGCCGAGGGACCGGAGGATGACGTTGGACCGGATGCCCTGCAACTCCTCCGGGTTGACCCGCTGGCGGCGGGCGATCTCCCACACGGCCGAGTGGTCGAACGTCAACTGCTCGATCACCCCGTCGCGGATGCGGTACGCCCGGCTGTCGCCGACGTGCCCGACCCACGCCCCCTCCGGGCGGAGTAACAGGGCTGTCGCCGTCGTGCCCAGGCCGCGGAACTCCGGGTTCTCCTGGCCGATGGCATGGATGCCCGCGTTGGCCTCGGTGAACGCCTTCTTCAGTGCCGCGGCCGCCCCCTCCGGGGCGTGCTTGTGGTAGGTGTGCGGGATGTCGCGGACGGCCTTGGCGCTGGCCTTCTCGCCGACGGCGTGCCCGCCCATGCCGTCGGCCACCAGGAACAGGTGGCCGTGGGCGGTGAACCGGTCCGGGTCGCCGGCCGGGTCCGCCGCGAAGGCGTCCTGGTTGTGGCTCCGGCGGACGCCGACGTCCGTGCGGACGGCGTGGGTGAGTTGGTCAAAGCCGGTCAACGGAAGCACCCCGAGGAGACGGGTCTGCGTCCAGCCTACCGCGCCGGGCCGCGGTTTCCACGGAGCGTGC
>DASXAN010000908.1:0-1797 GCA_036406755.1 Gemmataceae bacterium | reverse complement strand
CCCCCCCCCCCCCACCCTACTTCAGCAGCTCCGCCAGCGGCAGCAACAGCGCCGTCCCGTCCGTCAGCGGGGCGAACAGCCGCCCCGGGCCGAACCCCGCCACCGCCGCCGCCGGGGCCGCCTCCGCCGGGACTTGGTAGCCGCCGCCAACCGCCTTACCCGTCCCCGGGTCCAGGGCCGCGAACCGGCCGGCCAGGTCCGCCACCACCAGCTTGCCGTCCACCAATCGCGGCGGCGACTCGATGCCGTCGCCGTCGGTGGTGTAAGTCCAGACGGGCGAATCGGCGTCCGGGTTCAGCCACACCAGCCGCCGCCGGTCCACGACCACGGCCAGCCGGTCGCCGACCGCCCACGGCCCGGCCGTCACCGGCCCGACCCGCCACGTCCGCGCCACCGTCGGCCGGTCGCCGCGGAGCAGCGTCACGGTCCCGCCGACATCGGCCACGGCCACCCATTTAGCCCCCCGTGAATCACGGGGGGCGAATTGTTGGACCGGCGCCCCGGCAACCCGCTGCGGCAACTCCACCGGCCGCTGCGTGTCCAGGGCCGGCCAGCTCAGCGGCAGCAGCTGCCGGCCGCCGTCGCCGACCAGGTACTCGTCGCCCCGCCAGTGGACGACCCGGCCGCGGGCGTCCGGCCGGGCGCCGGGCTTCCGCCACGTCGGGCCGAGGTCCGCCCGCGGCCGGTCGGCGTCGAGCGTCACCCGGCACAGCTGGCCGTCGGCCAGCGGCAGGATGGCGGCGGTCGGCCCCAGCGCCGGCGTCCCGCCGATCGGCGCCGGCACCGGCACCGACCCGCCGGAGACGGTGCCGTCCGCGGCGACGCGGCGGACCGTCAGCCGGAACGACTCGCCGTCCGGCCGGACCGTGAACGACCACGCCGACTGGCCGTCCGCCGCCGGCAGCAGGTACGGCGCGCCGGCCAGGTCCGCGGCCGGCGGGGCCAGCTCCTTGCCGCCCGCGAAAAAGGGGACATTCATCTTTTCCCGCCCGTCAGTCCCCCCGGCCGCTGGCGACGCCTTGCCGGCCGGGAAAAGATGAATGTCCCCTTTTTCGCGCGGGTCGAACCGGTACAGCCCGCCGGACTGGTCCTGCACGACGACGGCCCCGCCCAGATCGACCGGGTCGCCCTGAACCGACAGGCCCAGCGGCCGCTGCCAGCGGACCTGGCCGGATGCGGCGTCCACGGCCGTCGCCCGGTCGGCCGGCGGCGAGTCGGTCTGCGTCACGAGGTAGAGCGTGTGCCGGTCGGCCGACACCTGGGCGGCGTGCAGCGGCGAGCCGAGCGGCACGCCGCGGCCCCAGACGGGGACGAGCTGCCGGCCGGACTGGCGGGTCAGCCCCAGCCGCCAGTGCCGCAGTACGCCGTCGGCCAGCACCCAGAACCCGTACTCCTCGGCGTGCACCAGCTGGGCCCGGCGGGGGAAATTCCAAGCACCAGATCCCAAATCCCAACTCGGACCATTTGGGATTTGGGATTTGACATTTGGCGTTTCCCCCAACAGGGGGAAAAGTGGCGGGTCGGCCGTGCCGGTCTGCTGGATGCCGAACAGGCCGATCGCCCCGGCGTCGGTCACCAGGGCGATCGTCTCCGGGTCGTGGTACGGCGGGAACCAGGACCAGCCGGGCAGCCGCACCTCGCCCCACAGCGGCGACGTGGTGGCCGTGTCGAGCAGGCGGAACGCCCGCAGCTTCATCGCCCCCAGCCCGTCCGCCTGGCCGAGCACCAGGTACCGGGCCACGTCCAGCCCCTCCTCGCCGCTGACGACGATCGGCTCGCCGCGGAGCGACCCGGCCG
>DASXAN010000907.1:0-1522 GCA_036406755.1 Gemmataceae bacterium | reverse complement strand
GCCCCCCCCCCCCACCCTACTTCCCGAACTTCCACAGGTGCTGGTCGCTCCGCTCGCTCGACCCACCCTACGAAGACGTCCGCTCCCGGTCGCCCTTCCGCTCGCCCGCCGGCTCGCTGCCGCCGGCCGTCGGCGACTCGCTCCCGAACACCGGCTTGACCGCCTGGTCGGCCGGCCCCAGGTCGGCGTTCGCCGGGCCGTTCAGCACCCGCCCGTAGGCGTCGAACCGCGACCCGTGGCACGGGCAGTCCCACGTCTTCTCCCCGCCGTTCCAGTGGACGACGCACCCCAGGTGTGGGCACGTGGCCGACCGCTCGTGCAGCCGCCCGCCCGGCTCCCGGTACACCGCCACCTTGTGCAGCCCCCGGCGGACCACCGCCCCACCGCCCGGCGGGATCTGGTCGGCCGACGACACGTCCCCGCCCGTCACCCAGTCGAGGTACTGCCGGCCGACGTTCAGGTTCTCCTTGACGAACTCGCCCAGCGCCTTCGCCCGCACCCGGCCGGGGTCGTACAGCTCGGCCCACGGGTTCTCCTTCCCCAGAATCAGGTCGGTGAGCAACATGCCGGCGATGGTGCCGTGCGTCATGCCCATGCCGGAGTCGCCGGTGGCGATGAGGACGCACTCGTCGCCGGGGTTGCGGCCGATGAACGCCAGCCCGTCGATCGTCTCCATCACCTGCCCGCTCCAGCGGAACGCTGCCTCCCCGCACTGCGGCCAGCGGTGGCGGGACCACAGCTCCAGCTTCGCGTGCCGGGCGGCCGCGTCGTCCGCCTGCCCGGTCTTGTGGTCCTCCCCGCCGACGATCAGGACGTCCTCCCCGGAGTCGCCGCCGTGCTGCAGCCGGACGTAGTGGTACGGGTCGAGCGTGTCCCAGTAGAGGGCCGGCGTCACCGCCCCGGCCGGGACCGTCAGCCCGACCGCGTAGGTGATGTACGGGGCCTGCTTGGTGTGCATGGTGACGCGGTCGTTGACCGGCGTGTTGGTGGCGATGACGACGTGCCCGCAGGTGACGGCCGGGCCGTTCTTGGTCGGCACCTTGCACGGCGGGCCGGCCTCGATCGCGGCCGCGGCGTGGGTGCGGCCGTAGATGCGGCCGCGGTAGCGGCGGAACGCCCGGGCCAGGCCGGCCAGGTACTGCATCGGGTCGAACATCGCCTGCCGCGGGAACCGCAGGGCCGGGCCGGTGTCGAACGCCTTGATCGGGGCGCCGGGCACGAGATTGACGCCGGTCAGCCCGGCCCGGCGGGCGGCCTCCAATTCCTGATCGAGAATGTCCGGCGACTCATCCGGCGGGCAGAACAGGTAGCCGTCCAGGCGGGTGAACTCGCAGCCGATGCCTTCCTCGGAGGCGATCGCCTCGATCCGGTCGACGGCCTTGGTGTGGCTCTGGGCGGCCTTCCTGGCCCCGTCCTCGCCGTGGATCCGCTCGATCTCCACGTACCGGTCGTCGATGGCGTTGGACAGGTGGGCGGTGGTCCGCCGCGTCTGGCCGCCGCCGACCGGCCCGTCGTCGAGGAC
>DASXAN010000906.1:0-3090 GCA_036406755.1 Gemmataceae bacterium | reverse complement strand
CCCCCCCCCCCCCACCCTACTTCTTCTCCAGCCCGATCACCCCGTCCCAGCCGTCCGGCGGGCCGCCCGGGTGGCGGTTCATGAACTCCACCAAAAACTCGCTCGGCCCGTCCCCGGCCAGGAACTTCAGCAAGTCCCGCGTGTCCTTCCACCGGCCCGCCTCGAACGCCGCCACCGCGCTCTCGTAGTCCAGCCGCTTCGACTCCGGCAGCGAGTCCGACCCGACCGGTGGCAACAGCTCGCTCACCGCCACCGCCGCCTGCATCCCCACGGGCCGGACCTTCGCCACCCGCCGCACCCGCGCCCACCCGGCCGCCCGCTGCGCCAGCACGTGCTTGGCCACCCCGTCGTCCACCAGGATCGGCACCCGGAACTGCTTGGTCAGCGACTCCAGCCGGGCCGCCAGGTTGACCACCGGCCCGAACACCCCGACCTTGAACTGGTCCATCGTCCCCAGCCGGCCGGCCATCGCCAGCCCGCTGGCCAGCCCCAGCCCGCAGGCGAACCCGGCCAGCGGGCTGGACCGCTTCGCCGTCGCCGAGGCGAAGTGCCGACGGATCGTCAGCGCCGCCCGGCAGCACTGCTCGATCTGGTCGTCGCGGTCGGCGGCCGTGCTCGGCCAGCCCCAGAAGCCCATCGCCGCGTCGCCCTGGAAGTCGCCGACCACGCCGTCGAACTGGACGATCGCGTCGGTCATGATCCCCAGCGCCTGGCTGACCCCCTCCCACGCCTGGCCCAGGTCGGTCTGCCCCTCCTCGACGATGCGGCACGACCCCCGCAGGTCGCAGAACAACACCGTCACCGGTGTCGGCTTGGCCTCCAGCACCTCCTCGACGGACTTGTTCGGCTCGTTGACGACCACCCGCACCACCCGCGGCGACAGGAACCGCAACAAGAGCGCCTGCCGCCGCTGGAGGTCGTGGACCTGCCGCAGGGCGCCGAAGATGTCGGCGGTCAGGCGGGCGAACTTCAGGTCGGCCCGCAGTTCGGCGTCCTTGGAGACGCTGTCCGGCGTCTTCAGGTCGCGGGGCAGCCGGCCGCTGACGTACAGGCCGTACCCGGCGGACGCCTCGTCCAGCACCGGCGTACACATGGCCCAGTCGGTGCCGGGGTCGGTGAGGCTGAACTCGGCCAGGCTGAACTTGGAGTCGCCGCCGCCCTGGCGGGCGTCGCGGCCCCAGACGTGGCTGGTGCTCAGCCGGCGGCGGATGGCATCGTGGACGAGCTTGCGGCTGGGGCGGACCTCCTCCGGGTTGCCGCCGCGGCGGGCCGACGCCGTGACGATGACGCCGAGCGGCCCGGCCCCTTCGGGGGGCAACCGGACGACGGCGGCGGCCGTGGCGGTGGGGAGGCCGCGGAGCAGGGCGTCGACGACCTGGCGTTCGAGTGCGGCCTCGTCCTGGGACTGGCGGATGAGGTCGGGCAGGGCGGCGAGGGCCTCGACCCGCTGGTCGGCGTTCTCGAAGCGGACCTTGCTGAGCTCCTTGGCCGTGGCGGCGACCTCGATGGGGGCGGCCTCGTCGTGGAGGGTGAAGATGGTGTTGCCGATGCGGAAGGATTCGCCGTGGGTGAGGGCGAAGTCGTCGGCCGGGGCGCCGTTGTAGAAGATGGGGTTGCCGGCGGAGGGCCTGCGGAGGACGTGGAGGCGGGCGCCGTCCCAGGTGAGGGTGGCGTGCTGGCGGGAGATGAAGTTGTCCCACTCGGTCTGCCAGTCGCCGTCGCCGGGGTGTCGGCCGAGGACGAACGGGGCGGCGACGGGGAGCGGCTTGCGCCAGCCGAGTGCGGGGTCGGTGTCGAAGCGGGCTTCCAGCTCAGCCATGGGCCGGGCGCTCCTGGGGGTAGGGCCATTATAGCGAGGCGCGTCGGCGGTTCGGAGGTGGCGGCGAGGACAACCGCGCCGCCCCGGGCGCGGTCGGATACATTGGGAGCACGTCAATCCGGCGGAGGTGACCGATGTGGGCGACCGTCCTGTTGAGCCTCGGACTGCTCCCGGCAGCGAACGACAACCGACTGACGGCGGAGGTTTCCGACGATGACAAGCCGGTTTATTCGTACTCTTCGGAATACGAGTCCGAGAAGGGCGACAAGGTCCGGTGGACCGTCACGGACACGGCCCGCAGCTACCACACCGACGCCCGGATGTTCTACGTCGTGTCGGACAAGGAAAAAGGCACCATCGCCCGGGCCACCAAGAAGGCCAACGGGGAAGTCGTGCCGAGTTCCGTCACAATGATGTGGACGAGCTACACTCCGCCGCGGCAGACGCAGTACGCCTTGACCGGTGCCATTACCGGGAATGCAGATGACTTCGCGTCAGGCGGCATGTACTGGTCAGCGAGCGCCAACAAGATCGCGGCATTCTCGGGCGGCAAACTCGAAGCGAAACTGATCGACGGTGACAAGACCGGCAAGGTTCGGGTCCGGTTCGCCAGCGAGGTGACTGGCGACAAGGACAAGGGCTACACCTATTCGTACACGGTTGAGAACCTGGGCGACCGGCCGCTGTTCTTCAAGTGGGCCGGATTCGAGGGCAAAGTTGAGCCGAAGAAGACCGTCACGAAGGGCGAGCGGTCGGACAAGCTCACCGAGCAGCAGACCGACCTCGCGACGATCGACTTCGAAGGCGGCGAGGCGACGTTCGCGATTCGGGCGAACCACTGGGCCAAGCCGAAGTAGCCGGGACGAGCTATCCGTTGGAACCTGAACCAACTGTGAACCGCCGGGGCCTGTCGGCTCCGGCAGTTCACTTGACCCTGGGCCGCGGTCCGGCCGCTCCTCACAAGCCCCGCGGCGGATTCGTTCACTTTCTGCGATTCGTTCAAAATACCCGCCCCCAAAGTGAATGAATCCGCGACCCGCCCGCGGGAAACCGTTTGCCCGCCGCTGCCCGCCGCGGCAGCATCCGGTTGGCCGGCACTGCGGGACAAGATCGCGGCGGCGGTCAGCGACGCGGGGCCGGTGGAGGTGTTGCGGCGGGCGGTGGAGTTGAACGTGGCGTGGCTGTTGTCGAACCCGCGGGCGCCGGCGGCGCTGGCGGTCGTGGCGGCGCGAGGAAAGTAAGGCAGAACCCGGCGAACCGGCGGCGTGAGC
>DASXAN010000905.1:0-2594 GCA_036406755.1 Gemmataceae bacterium | reverse complement strand
CATTTGCACGCCGCGCAGGGTCCGTTTGGCGTAGGTTTCGGCCGCCTCCCGGTCGATCTTGCGGGCGGCGATGGACTCGGCCCGCTGCTTCAGGAACGCGTCCGTTGCCAGTGTCCCGTCGCACAACTGCTGGTACGCCTTGCGCAGCTCCTGCTCGGTCTTGAGCTTCGGCATGCGGGTGAGCAGCTTGCGGCCCTCGGCCGTCACCTCGGGGTCGAGCTTCAGCGCGTCGAGCTTCTTCAGCCGCTCCTCGACCTTGGGCATGGCCGCCGGGTTGTGCGTCAGGACGAAGTGATTCGACCGGGCGCCCCAGGTGATGGCCGCCTGCTCCTTCTCCTCCGTCGTCTTGCCGGTCTGCCGGGCGAGCTTGGGCATCTCCTTTTCCAGGTAGGAGTCGAGCTCGTCCACGGTCACGACGCCGTCCGGCTCGTACCCGTCCTTGTCCGCCTGTCCCTTGAGGGCGTCGATCACGACCTTGGTGAACATCCCCTGGCTGGGCAGGTCCAGCGGGTGGGAGACGCTGTTGTTCGACAGGATCACGACCCGCCCGGGCGGCATCGTATGCTCTTCCTTGTCCTCGTTGCCGACGTAGACCCGCAGCATGTCAAGGATGTTCGGGTCGGGGACCGCCTCCTTGCCATGGTCGATCGCCTTGTAGTCCACGTCCATGACGGCGCAGAACCGTTGGCTCTTGAGCTTGGCCACGGCCGTCTCGATGTCGTGGGAGGAGACGGCGTTCTTGGCCCGGTCCTTGTAGGTGGAATCGCTGGCCAGGAAGCATGTCTTCTCGCCGAGGGCGGCCCCGTCGCCGATCATGACGATGAACACGAGGTCGTCCTTGGCCGCCTTGCCGGCGACCTCGGTCAGCGCGTCGACCACGTTCGCCTTGGTGGCCGGCTGCGAGTGCCGCTTCTCGTCGGGCGTGCCCAGCAGCAGCTTCACATCGCCGGCCGGGGCGCCGAGGTAGGTCGGGTCGGTAACCAGGTCGTAAATCGCCTTGGCGTCGGCCTCGGCGTTTTTGCGCGGTTTGATCTGCGGGTCGGCGTACTGGCTGACGCCCACCAGCACGGCATAGGTCTTGGGGGCGGCCGCCGTCTCGGCGGCGCGGCCGGGGGCGGCCAGCAGGCCGCCCACGACGGCCAGCAAACCGATCCACTGAACCCGGATCATAGATCGTCCTTTCCTGTCGGTACTTACGACGCCCTCAGCGGCGGAACGGGAGATGTCGACGGGGTCGCGATCGTGCGGCAAAGGAGGGGGAGAACATCCAGGAGCGGCCGCGTCGCGCGTCATGAACATCGCCATAACCCATTCTGCCGGCACGGCCGGACCAGTCAACCCATTTTCCGAATGCAAGTGACAAACCAATTGGGGTAATTCAGCGAAGGGGGGCAGCCCGCGTTACCTTTCTGACAACTTGTTCAGGATGTCAATGCCCCGCTCGAGTACCGCATCGTCCGCGGCATAACTAACCCGGAAGTGGCTGTCCCGGCGGCTGAATGTGACGCCCGGGATGATGAGCAGGTTAAGCCGGACTGCTTCGGTGACGAACTCCGTGCCGGTGCCCCGTGGGACCTTCGGGAACAGGTAGAACGCCCCCTTCGGTATGACGAACTCGAACTGCCGGCGCAACCCGGCCACGAGCCGGTCGCGCTTCCGGCGGTAGTCGGCGACGATGGCCGACACGTCATGGCCCCAGGCCGCCACCCCGGCGTGCTGGGCCGGCGTCGGCGGGCAGACGAACGTGAACTGCTGGAGCTTGCTCATCTGCTCGACGAGCACCCGCGGGCCGTGCGCGTACCCGAGCCGCCAACCAGTCACGCCGTAGGTCTTGCCGAAGCCGTCCACCACCAGGGTCTTCTGATTGTACGCCGCCGGGCTGGTGAACGGTTCGTCGTAACTGAACGAGCGGTAGATTTCGTCGCTGACGAGCAAGACGCCACGGCGGTCGGCGAGCCGGGCCAGGTCGCGGATCGCACTTGCCGGCGGGACGACGCCGGACGGGTTGGCCGGGGCGTTGAACAGGATCGCCTTGGTCCGCGGCGTCATCGCGGCGGCGACGCGATCCACGTCGAGGGTGAAGTCCGGGTACGTATCGATGACGACCGGGGTGCCGCCGGCGAGCGCCACCATCGCCGGGTAGCCGACGAAGTATGGGTCGAACAGGATCACCTCGTCGCCCGGGTTGACGGTTGCCAGCAGGGCCAGGACAAGCGCCCCACTGGTGCCGCTGGTCAGGATCACCTCCCGGTCGGCGTGGCCGTAGGAGTGGTCGAGCCACGCCTTGATCTCGGCCCGCAGCTCGGGGATGCCCTGCGTGACCGTGTACCCGTTGTGCCCAGCGTCGATGGCGGCCTTGGCGGCGGCCCGTATCGGCTCCGGGACCGGGAAGTGCGGCTGGCCGATGCTCAGGTTGACCGGGTCCTTGAGGCTGCGGCCCAGTTCGAAGACCTTTCGCACGCCGGACATTTCGATGCCCAGCGCCCGGTCGGCGATCCACCGGTCCATGACGTCAATCCTCTTCCCTGGTTAGCCGCGACGCGGAGGCTTGGCGGAGCGGAGCGCTCTCAAGCGCGCTCCGCTCCGCCAAGCCT
>DASXAN010000904.1:0-2165 GCA_036406755.1 Gemmataceae bacterium | reverse complement strand
CCGAGGGCGAGTACAAGCTGCCGGCCGTGCAGGCCGAAGGCGTGGTCCTGACGGCCCTGAGCGAAGTCAGCGCTGACCCGGACCCGATCCGCGTTCGGGTGGCCAGCCCGAGCGTCGGCCGGACGCTGCTGGTCGGGGCGTACGCCCGCGGCCGGCTGCTCGACCACCGGCGGGTCACGGTGGCGGCCAACCAGTTCGCCGACGTGGAGCTGCGGCCGGAGGCGGGAATTGGCGGCGTCACCCGGGTGACGGCATTCGAGGAACTTCCCGGCGACGGTCCGCACAAGGCGCTGCGGCCGCGGGCGGAGCGGCTCGTGTTCCGCAAGCCGGCCGCGACGCTGAAACTGACGGCCGAGCCGGACAAGGCGCGATACGTCCCCGGCGATCACGTCACGCTGTCGTTCCGGGCGCAGGACGAAAAGGACCAGCCGGCCGCGGCCATCGCGGTGGTCGGCGTGGTCAACAAGAGTGTCGTGACGATGGCGGACGAGAAGACGTTCCGGACCATGCCGACGCACTTCCTGCTGACGAGCGAGGTCCGGCGGCCGGAAGACCTGGAGCATGCCGACGTGCTGCTCGGCACGCACCCGAAGGCGGCGGCGGCCCTGGACCTGCTGCTCGGCACGCAGGGCTGGCGGCGGTTCGCGGAGCAGGCCACGCCCGCGGCCCCGAACACGCACGACGACGACAGCGACCGCATCCTGCTGGCCAACGCGCACAGCGCGAAGGTCGAGACGAACTCCCTCCAGTTGGAGCGGAGGAAGGTGGAGGAGGCGGTGGGGCCGGCGGTGGCCGCGGCCCAGACGGAACTGGCCACGGCGACCGAGCGGCTCAACCACCTGCGGGCCGACCCGCGACCTGTCGAGGACGTGCGGCGGTTGCAGGCGGAGATCGGCCAGGCGCGGGCGGCCGTTCAGACCGCCCAGGCCGACGTGTCGGCGACGCTGGAAGCCCGCGAGCGATTCCTCGGCCGGGCGCTGCCGGCGGCGTGCGGGCTGTTCCTGGCCGTGGCCCTGTGCGCCCTCGTGGCCGGCCTGTGGCGAGGGCTGCGGTACTACGTCGCCGCGGCCGGGTCGCTCGGCCTCGCGGCCGCCGCTGCCCTGGTGTTGGCACTGCACACCGGCGGACCCATCGCCGGGCGGCAGGCCGCGCTGGGTGACGCCCCCGTTGCCCAATGGGCTATGAAGATGGCCGACGTCGAAGGTCTGGCGAACCGTGCCAAGGACGATCTCGGGGTCGTCCGTGAGCTCGAGGATCTGCGCGACCGACTCGGCGAGCCGGCCTGGGCTGACCGCCTGGGCCGGCGGGCTGGTGCGGCCGGCGATGGTGGGGACGTGCAAAACCGGGCGAGGTACAAGGGCGAGGCGAAGCCGGCCAACGACGGTCAGCCGCAGGTCGCCGCACCGCCCGCGCCGGCCGCGACCCCGGCGCCGCCCGCTCCGGCGGGGGCCGCTACCGTCCTCGGCGTTGAGCCCGCGACGGCGGATAAGGCGGCTGCCGTCGCCGCGCGGAAGCCGCCGGCGGAGCCGGCGGGCGCGAAAGCTGAACTCGCGGCAGCCGCGGGCCGCCCGCTCAACCGGGGTGCCGCTCCGGCCGAGGAGGCGAAGAAGCCGATGGCCCAGAGGCTGGACGGCCTCCGCGATGCGGACCGCAAACAGGCCCTCGAGAAAGAGGTCGCCCGTGACGACGCCAAGCCGGCGGCGCCCCAGGCACCGGCGGGCGGCTTCGGCGGCGGATTGCCCGGCGGCGCACCCCGCGGCGTCGAGCGAGGCAATGACGTGAAGGCGATCCGCCGCATCCGCGCGGGCGGCGGAAGAGGCCCCGGCCTGGCGCTCGCCGACGCGCCTCCGCCGCCGTTCGTCGTCCGCGAGTACGCCCACCGGCACAGCCCGGCCCCGGCCGGCGACCGCACCGACTTCGCCGAAACCGTCTTCTGGCACCCGGTCCTGGTGCTACCCAAGGACGGGGCGAAGGTGTCCTTCGACCTGAGTGACGACGTGACGCGATATCAGGTGCTCGTCGCCGCTCACACGCTCGACGGCCGGCTCGGCGCGCTCACGACCGAGATCGAGGCGCGCAAGCCGTTCAGCCTGGAGCCGAAGCTGCCGGTCGAAATCACCGCCGGCGACCGGATCGACATCCCGGTGACGCTCGCCAACGACACC
>DASXAN010000903.1:0-9125 GCA_036406755.1 Gemmataceae bacterium | reverse complement strand
GGCCGGTGCCGCCGGCCCGTCGCGACCGGCTGGACCGCGAGCCGGTCGCCGACCGGCCCGACGTCGAACTCCGCATCCACACCCCGCCCGGCGGCGTGCCGGAGCTGGCCGAGGTCGTCTTCCCGGCCGGCACCCCGGTCGCCCGGGCGGCCGAATACGTGTTCAAGGAACTCGGCGAACTGCCGACCCCGGCCGGCGTTGAACCCCGCTGGGAGGACGACCCGGACCGGCTCGCCGCCCGCTGGCGGAACGGGTCGGCCACCGTCGCCGACCTGGGCGGCGGCGTCCGCGGCGTGCTGGCCGACGGGCCCGGCGGGTGGGCGACCGGCGGCGTCGAGTTTGACCGGGCCGCCGGTTGGGACCGGGATCGGGCCACGGACTGGGTCCGCCGCCACGCCGGCCGGCACGGGCCGGGCCGGGCCGTCCGCCTGGAGACGCCGCACCGCATGGCGGCGGGACTGGCCGAGGTGGTCGGCGACCTGCTCGGGCTGGGGGCGTACCAGATGCCGCCGGCGAACGGGGCGGCGCCGTGCGTCGAGTTCGTGCCCGTCCCGGGTGCGACCGGCAACACGCGGCCGGGCGGGGCCGGGCTGGAGACCGACCTGGCCGACGGCCGGCAGCGGGGCCGCCTGCCGCCGGACGTGGACGGCCTGCCGCAGCGCGGCGTCGTCAACGTCGCCGAGGCCCGGGCCGTCGTCCGCGTGCTGCAACAACTCCCCGCCGACGCGGGGCCGGTGGCCGTGCTCGCCCTCAGTGCCGCCCAGGCCGACCTGATCCGCCGCCTGGTCCGCGGCACCCCCGGCGTGCCGGCCGACGTGGTCGTCGGCACGCCGCCGGTACTGCGGCAGCGGGAGGCCGCGACGGTCGTTGTCAGCCTGGTCCGCAGCCACACCCACCGGGCGGTGCCGTTCGGGGACGAGCCGGACTGGTTGCCGCTGGCCCTGGCCCGCGGCCGGCGGCGACTGGTGCTGGTCGGCGACCCCGGCACGCTCGCCCGGCGGGCGGAGTGGGACGGGCCGCTCGACCACCTGGACGGGGCGGCCGCCCGCCGCGAGCGGGACCTGATCCACCACCTCGTCCGCTACCTGCACGGCCGCGGCCGGTTCGCCCGGGCGTTCCGCCTGTGCCCGGGGACGCCCCCATGACTGGTGGGGAAAAATCCCAAGTACCAAACCCCAAATCCCAACCTGCGTTTGCTTGGGATTTGGGGTTTGGTGCTTGGGATTTTTCGCGCTGGTGGGGCCGCCTATCCGCGCTGCGGCCGCGGGCGCTCTGGGTCGGCAGGCTCGACCTCGTCCACCTCGACGCCCCGGTCCGCGCCCTCCGCCCCGAGCCGCTCGACCCGCTCTACCGACTTTTGCTCCGGGCCGTTGAAGTCACCGCACCGGCATCGCTGGACCAGCTCGACGCCCGCCTCGGCCTGGGCCGACCGCCGCTGTTCCGCTGGCTGGACGAGCTGCGGGCCGCCGGCCTGGTGCGGGTCAACGACCATTACGCCCTGACCCCGGCCGGGGCCGCGGCACTGGCGGGCGGCACGGCCGCGCGGGCGGTCGCCGAGCGGCGGCGGTTCACGTTCGTGGTCAATCCCGACGGCACGCCGCACTTCCTGCCCTGGTCGGCGCGGCCCGGGCCGCCGATACCGGCCGTGGCCGCGGCGGCCGACGTCCGCTGGCTGGCGGACTGCGTCGCCCGGCCGGTGGCGTGGAAGCGGCGGATCGGGTTCCCCGAGGGCGTGGCCGGCGTGGACGTGCCGGAGGGGACGGGAGCCGCGGCGTGGCGGCGGCTGGCGGTGGCGCACGGCGAGCGGCCGGCGGTGGCGCTGGTGCTGAAGGACGACAGCGACCCGCAAGCGGGTGCCCCGCCGCGGCTGGTCGGCTTCGCGCTCCAAGCCGGCGACCCGGACCCGGCGACGCCGGCTGTGAAGCTGCACGCCGGTTGGGAGGAGTCCTTCCCGGAGCTGGCCGGCGAACCTGCCGCCGACGCGCCGCACACGGACGTCGGCGACGGCTGGGTGCTGGTCGGCGCTGGGCGATTGCGGCGGGCGGAGCGGTCGGGTGGGTAATGGGGCGGCCAAGAAGACCAAGAAGACCGCTTTTTCGCACTCGGGAAAACGGTATTCTTGGCCGGAATTCGCGCCTGGCCTGAATTCGACCGCCGCTCGAGGGCATTGCCGGGTAGCCGGGGCTGAGTCTTCGAAGCCCCGGCTACCCGACTTGGGATTCGGAAGTCGGCGCAGCGAACGGCGGGCACGAGCCCCATCGCCCATTGCAACGACGAGAACAGCGGCCCATCAAAGGGCTTGATCGGCCCAGTGGGTCAGTCTAAAATACGCATCGACTCGGGGCGGTAGCTCAGCTGGGAGAGCGCTGCAATCGCACTGCAGAGGTCGAGAGTTCGAATCTCTTCCGCTCCATAAGACGACCCCGCGTCGTCTCGCGTCACGCCGCACGGGGAAGCGTTAATCGCTTCCCCGTGTGCGTTTTCCGGCCCCGCCTGCGACTCCGTGCCGTTGTCTGCCGGAGTCTGCTGCGCCGGATTCTGCGCCTCCCGTGCGCCGCTTTTTGCGCCGCCTTCCGGGGGCGTCCAGGTGTGGGCCAGTATGAACGCGGCCTCGGTCGGATCGACGTAGTGCCGCAACGCCACCGATGGCGTATTTCCCAGCCACTTCGTCACCACGGCCAGCGGGAAGCTCTGGGCCAGGTCGCTCTCGCAGCTGGCCCGCAGCGAGTGCCACAGCCGCGGCCAGGGCTCGACCCCGGCCCGCCGGACGATTCGCTTGAACTGCGTCCGGACGTTCGTGTTGATCCAGCCGGCCGGCCCGCTCGCCCGCCGCCGGTACTCCTCGGGGAAGACGTACACGCTGCCCTCTTCGGCGTGTTCGAACGCGGCCTCCAGGTGCGGCCGGAGCAAAGGGAACAGCGGCACCACCCGGTGCGGCTTGCCGTGGCAACGGGTCTTCGGGGAGGGGACCGTCAGCCGACCCCGGTCCCAATCCACGTCCCCCCAGGTCAGGGAGAACGCCTCCGACGGAATCCGCAGCCCGGCGAACCGGGCCAGCGCCACCAGCAACTTCCACCAGACGTTCGGGCAGTGGTCGATGACGCGGCGGATGTTCGCCACCGGGACGTAGGCCCGCCGCTCGGACGGGTCACCGGCGCGGTGCCGGACGTGCTTCCACGGGTTGGCCGGAACGTGGCCGAGCCGCGCGGCGTCTTCGAGGAACTGGCGGGCCAGCGTCAGCCGCTTGTGAATGGTGGTCGGCCGCAGCCCGCGGGCCACCAGCGCTTCCCGGAACGCCTCGCCGTCCGCGTGGGTCAGGCCGGCCAAGGGCCGGCCCCCGAACAGCGCGGTCAGGTCGCGGATCGGCTGCCGCCAGACGACGGCGGACGCGGCCGCGTGCCCGGCCGCCCGCTTGCCGACCAGCCAGCTGTCCAGGTACTCGCCGACGGTCATCCGCTGGGCCGGTTCGACCAGCCCGGCGGCCGCCAGGCGGTCGCGGAGGGTCGGGCCGATGCCGGCCAGCCAGACGGCCGTGGCCCGCGGGACGGGCTGGCCGCCAATCTTCGCGGCGAGCAGGGCTTCGACGTGCCGGGCGACGCCGTCGGCGGTCCTGCCGTCGCACTTGCCCAGGCGGACGGCCTTGCGGCTCCCGTCCGGGGCCACGAACAGAATCCGGCGGCGGCCGCCGGGGTCATTGCAAACGCTGGCCACGGGTCGTTCCTTTCTTCGCTGTCGTTGTCTTGGTCGCGGTGATGTTCAGGCCGAGCAGGTCGGCCAGCCGGTCCAGGTACTCCATCGACAGCCCGGTGCGGCCCGCCATGAACCTGCTCATGGTCGATTCGGCGACGCCGATCTCCTTGCTGATGCGGTAGCGCGACAGCCCGCTGGCATCGACTGCTCGCCGGACTTGGTCGCTCAGCTTGACGCGCCGCTCGGCCATGCCCGCATTCTACCGGCTACTTGCACTCATAGCAAGTATGGTTGTGCGTGCGCGGGCGGCGGCGACGGGGAACCTGTCGCCGCCGCCTGGACGGCTTCCGCTGCCGAAGGCGCTGACCCCCGTATGAACGCCTTCGCAAAAATCCCTGGAAATCACCGAAGGCGCTCAGACCCCGGGGCTTGAGCGCCTTCGGCCGGGTCGGCGGGCAACCGCCACGCCCACGGGCCAACGAACCCCGCCTTCCCGGCGATCACCCCGAGCCGTTTCTTGGCCCGGCGTAGGGTCACGTCCGATATCCCGGCGGCGGCCGCCTGCCGCTCCGCTTCGGCCGCGGGCACTGGACCGCCGGCGAGCAGCTCGCGCAGGAACCGCTCGGCTTCGCCGGTCGCTTCGCCCCGCGGCCGCTCCGGAACGGCCAAGATGTCATCCGCCGACAGGTCGCACTCCTCCCCCCAGCCGATCCGCCCGACTCCGCCGGCCGCCTCGATCGTGTAGGCGATGCCGCGGGCGGGCGCGGCGATGTTGCATTTGTTGACCGCCAGGACGCGCCGCGCGGGGTCGCCCGGGTCGCGGCCAACCACCAGTGCCGACCGGGCCGCGCCGATGATGCCGATGGACCCGCCGCCGCGGTACAGGGCCGGGCCGCCGGTGAACTTGTTCAGGTGCCGCACCACCAGCACGGCCGCCCCGGTCCGTTCTGCGAGCCGCTTCAGCTCGTACAGCGCCCGCCGCACGTCCTGGTCCCGGTGGGCGTTCACCTCCGCCCCCAGGTAGGCCATCAGCGGGTCCACGCCGATCAGCCCCGCCCCCGTCTCCCGCACCAGCGCCTCCACCGAGGCCACGTCCCACGGCAGGGACGGCGGCCGTTCGCCGGTGGCGTCGGTGATCGCCTCCAGAACGTGGACGCGGTCCAGGTCGGCACCGGCGGCCTCTAGCCGGGGGCGGATGGTGTGCTCGGGGGAGTCTTCGGCGTTGAGCAGGATGGCGGCCGCCGGCGGTCGGGTCGCTGCCCCGCCGGCGGGAGGCATGGCCCAGCCGCGGGTGACGCGGGCGGCCAAGTCGGCGACGACGGACGACTTGCCCAGGCCGGGGTCGCCGTCCAGCAGGGTCAGCATCCCCCGCGGCACCCGGCCGGGCCAGAGCCAATCGACCGGCCGGGCCTCGATGGCGGCGGCGCAGCGGGCGACGGCCCGCGGCCCGGCGGGCGGCGGGGGTGCGGGCGGCGGCCCCTCGTGGGCGTCCCCGAGCTGGTCGGCCCGCCAACCGGCCGTGTGGCCGTTGCGGTCCGCCAGCTCGCGGCGGGCGCGGTCCAGGGCGGTCAGGCGGCGGGTCATTGGCGGCGGCCCTCCAGTCGGGCGACAGCCGCGGCGAGCGCGTCCAGGTCTTCCGCCCCCTCGCGGTCCCGGCCCTCCAGCCGGCGCAAGCGGTGCTCTAGGTCGGCGAGGCGCTCGTCGGTGGACCGCGGTCGCGGGGGGACGTAGCACGGGAGGGGCGGGCCGTGGTAGGCGCTATCCTCGACGCCGTAGACCTCGTGGGCCGGCCGCAGTTCGTCGCGCAGCCGGGGCCGGGGTGCCGGCGGGATCAATGACTCGGGCGGGCGGTCGGCGAGCTTGGCTCGCCAGCGCTCGGCCAAGCTGACGGAGGGCGTGGTCACAGCTGGCCCCCTTTCTGCTGCGCCGCGATCCAGGCCCGCAGCGCCTCGGCCGAGTAGCGGACGCTCCGGCCGATCTTGACGGCCGGGATCGGCCCGCGGGGGGCGGTCAGCCCCCACAGGGTCCGGGGGGAAACGGCCAGGGCTGCGGCGGCGGCCCGCGGCGTGAGCAGTAGGGCAGGCGGGGCGGGGTTCGGGGGGACGGTTGTGGTCGGCATCGTCCACACTCCACAGGTCGCGGTCCGCGACGTGCGGCCCGCACACCCGTTGCGGAGGTGTTCGGTGGCCCGATGTCGAATGGCGGGAGCGCCGCACAGAAACGCCGGGAAAAGCAGCGTCCCGCAGCGTGCCGAAAAATGGAATGGTGTACGGGAAGTCGTACCGAATGATCGAACGGCCGGCTATTCGTCGTCCGTGCCGTCGCCGCGCGGGCGGCTTCCATAGAGAAGCTGCGGCGAGAATTCCCCGTTGAGCAGCTTCAGCGCGGCCGCAAGTTCAGACGTGCTTCGCCGACACAGGGCCTGATATTTGCCGTGCCCATCGAACTCCTTTTTGAAGAAGTCCGTGACCGATGACGGCGATACTCTCACCTAGCGGGCCAGCTCGTTGACCCCGATCGGGGCCGCGTTCAGGGTGCCGCCGTTCGCGTACTGGTGGTGCTCGGTCAGGGCCGGGATGATCTTGGTGCGGGCGTCGCCCCGGGCGGTGCCGCGCTTGGTCTTGGCCGGCGGCTTAGCTCCGTCGCGGGCGTCCGCCTGTCGGCCCTGATAGCTATTGGCCATCGCCTGCACATGCCGGAGCGGGGCGAGTACGGCACCGGACAGCTGGTGCCAGTCCCCGCGGAGCGTTGCCCAGGCCATGAGACAGCGGCACGCCTCCATGAGGTCGGTGACGATGCGGTGTACATCCGGGGCCGGCCAGCCCGACATGTGCGACGCGACCTCGGCTCGCTGGGCTGCGTCCAGAAGGGCGGTCGTCATCGCAGTTTCGCGCTCTGGCAGCGCCGGCATTTTCGTGCCGAGTTTCAGGTAACGGCCCTGCTCGAACTCGTGGATCGTCCCCGCCAGTCGGGCGAGGTCCGCGTAGGGATTGGCCACGTCGGACATGGAGATGCACCTGAGGCCGGCTGGGCGGGCTGTCGGTGCCGGCCGGTGCGACCGGGCCGCGTTAAGCCGCCTGCCCTTCGGCGGATCGGCTGCGAGGCCATGACTACTTTACCCGACCTTCGGGAGGTTGTTGCGAAACTGGCGGTGAACCGGGCCGCCGTGGGAGTCATCGCCCCAACGGTCCAGGTAGGGCATCGCCGTTACACGGACCGCGCTGTGTCTGGTACTAGCGGGGCGGGAACAGGTCTGGGTGGGCGCGGATGACGCGCCTCAGTTCGGGAGGAACGGCTTGATACCCCTGAGTGGCGACGATCTGGGCGACGGCGAGAACCAGCTTGGCTTGGGAATCGGTCATTAGGCCGAAGGCATTGCCGACCGCTGCGAGCTTTTTCGGGTCGGTAATCCGCATGGTGTTGGCAAATGTGCCCGCCCCGTATGCGTCGCCGACAATTCGCACGGCCTCCCGGAAGTCATCAGCCGAAACCTCGGGGGTGAGGGCTAGGAACTTGCCGAGCGCACTTAGACTGTTGCGCTCCCCCCAAACCAGCGCCGCACGCTGTGCGAGCCAAGACACGTCGTGCGGGTGCGCCCGCATATGGTCGCGGGCTTCCAAGATGAATTGCCTGTCCTCAAACGAGTCCCACAGGTCAAATTCCTGTTGCAGCTGTCGGCGCCTCTTTTCCTGAGCCTGACGCTCTTGCGTCCGCTGCTCCTCAAGCATCGCCTGTTCCTGTTGCCGGCGCACGCGATCCCGTTCGCGGGCCTCTTCTTTCTGCCGTTCGGCCTGCTCAGCCGCCACCGCCGCAGCCCTCGCGTCGGCCTCCACTTTGACACGGGCCAGTTCTTGCTCCTGCAACCAAGCCTCGGTCTTTCGTCGGCTCTCGGCCTCAATGTAGTAGCGGACCGACAGCCCGAGGATCAGCACCGCCGCCGCCAAGGCGGCCACGGTGAAGCCCACCGCGTGCCAGCGGCGTCGGCGCGCCGGCGTGCGGCCGGCCGGGGCCGGCACCCGCACCGGTGCGCCACACCGCTGGCATTGGAAAAGTCGGCCGGCCGCTGCCTGAGTGGTGCAGGCGTTGGCGCAGATGGGACAGTTCACGACCCGGATCATGGCCGATCCCCGAAGGTGCCGTTTCGCTGGTGCCGGCGATTATCCGGTCGGCACCCCGGCCGGGTCAAGCAGTTCCCGGGCGTGGCCCCTTCATCTCGCCGTGGGCGCGGGTCATTCGGCACACCCCGACCGCCTGCCGGACGTGAGGTTTTATGAGGTTGCTTGCCGGCCATCGAAAAGTCGCAAACCGCAGCCGACGTGGACCTTGGAGTTGGCTGTCCGGCACGGCCGCCGTCCCGCGCGGGCACCGCCGGATTGCGGGCCGCCGATGACGTGTTCAAACTCTATAGCGTTCACACTCGGCGGACGGCGTGACCGCCGCTAATGTCGGCGACAGCGGCAGTTGCATCCATCCGAGCCGTTTGAACGCGGCACATCGCGGCGCGGCGGCCGGCAGCCTGCCGCGGGGCTACTCGACGCGCCGGATCGGCCCCAGCCGCCCGCCGTGGAACGACTCCGCGGCCCCGACCCAAGCCAAGTGCATCACGACCGGGGCCGGGCCGGTGCAGCCAGCCGACAGCTCATCGTCGGTCATCGCTGCTTCGGCCCGCAGCTGGTCCGGCGTGCCGGGCGAGGTCGAGAAAATCCACCGCGTGTCGAGCTGGCGTACCCGCCGCAGTTCGATCAGCCCGCCGCCGCCGTCGGGGATGAACGCCCGCGGCAGGCCGTCGGGGCCGGGTTCGGTGAAGACCGCGGTCGGTGCCGGCGCATCGGCGGGGGCGGCGTACCGCTCCAGGGCGTTGATCCGTGCGTTCAGGCTCATCATGCCCTCCGGGTGGTGCCACCGCGTGGCTACGCCAGCGGGCCGGCGTGGTTGATTCTCTGTTCCAGCACCTCGACACGCTCCGCCAGGTCGGCCGACTCGCGGAGCTTGCAGGCTAGTTCGACCAGCGCCCGTGCGGCCCCCAGCCGCACCGATTCGCTGGTGGCGTGCAGCAGCGCCCGCAGCGTGTCGGCCGCCTCGGTCATGCCGTCCGTCATCCGCCCCAGCGCGGCCTTGACCATCTCGCCGCGGAGGGCGACCACCCGCCGCTGGAATGCTGGGTCGGCCGTCCGGCGGGTCGCCGTGCGCTCCCCGACGCCGGCGGCCGTAGCCGCGTCGCGGACGGTGCGGCCGGCGGCCAGGGCAACGGCCAGGGCGTCATCAGCAGTTCGTCGGCCACGGTGCGCCACGGTCGGCCACCCCCTCCCGTTCATTCACGGACCCGCCGGCCAGCCGGCCGCGGGTCAGTCCCCGCTGTACACGCTCGCCACCATCGCCAGGATGCCCCGTCGGACCGGGTCGGGCAGGTCCGGCCAAGCGGCCATGACGGCGGC
>DASXAN010000902.1:0-2509 GCA_036406755.1 Gemmataceae bacterium | reverse complement strand
GGGCACTCGCATGGGCACCCCGGCGAAGGTCGGCCTGCTGGTCGGGCGGGAGTGGTCCTGGCCGCCGCAGTTCATCGAGGCGGTCAACCGCCGCAACGCCGGCGTCGTGGCCGAGTACGCCAAGCTCGGCGGCACGCGGATGAACGAGCCGGTGCCCTACGCCGTCCTCATCGACCGCATCTCACACGAAGTTCCCTACTACCGGTCCTACCTCAAGCACGCCCTCCTCCAGGGTGCGACGGTCGTCAACAACCCGTTCATGTGGACGGCCGACGACAAGTTCTTCGAGTCCACCCTGGCCGCGAAGCTCGGCGTCGCCCACCCGAAGACGGTCGTGCTGCCGAACAAGGACTACGTCCCCGGCATCGTCCCGACGGAAAGCCTGCGGAACCTGGTCTACCCGCTCGATTGGGACGGCATCATCGGCTACGTCGGCATGCCCTGCGTGCTCAAGGACGCCCACGGCGGCGGGTGGAAGCAGGTCTACGTGTGCAAGACGAAGGACGAGTTGCTGCACAGCTACAACCAGTCGGGCCTGCTGACGATGGTCGTGCAGGAGTACATCGACTGGCAGCAGTACGTCCGCTGCCTGTGCCTGGGCCGGGAGGAGGTGCTGCCCATGCCGTACGACCCGCGGGAGAAGAAGTACCTCGTCCACCACAGCTACCTGACGGCCGAGGTCGGCCGCCGGGTGGTCGAGGACTCGCTGAAATTGGTGCGTGCGCTGGGCTACGACATGAACACGGTCGAGTGGGCCGTCCGGGACGGGGTGCCGTACGCCATCGACTTCATGAACCCGGCACCGGACATGGACATCTACTCGCTGACGCCGCACTACTTCGAGTGGGCCGTCGAGCACATGGCCGACCTGGCGATCCGCTTAGCCAAAGGCCCCCGACCGCAGCTCGTCGAGATGCGGTGGTCGAAGATGTTCCAGGCGTGAGGGGCCGGCGTGTGAATCAACGTCGGCCGGCGGCGACAACTGTTCCTCCTTGGGCATTGCATCCGGCTCGGCCGCGCGTCAGGATGGGACGAGCGTTCGCACCGCCCAGGAGGAGCGCTCATGCCCGAACCCGTCACGACTCCCAACGTCGCGCCCGCCGATCCCTGTGCCCCGACGATCGACCCGGCCGCCACCCGCGACCCGGACGGCCCGCCGGCCGTTGACCCGTTCCACGGGTTGCCCTTCGCAGCCGGCCGCCAGTTCGGCGATTTCGTGCTGCTCGGCGAGATGGCCCGCGGCGGCATGGGCGTGGTCTTCAAGGCGCGCCAGAACAGCCCGCAGCGCATTGTTGCCCTGAAGATGATTCTCGCCGGCCACCTGGCCTCGCCGGAGCAGGTGCGGCGGTTCCGCATCGAGGCCGAGGAGGCCGGCCAGCTCGACCACCCGAACATCGTCCCGATCTACCAAGTCGGTGAGGTCGAGGGCCAGTACTACTTCTCGATGAAGCTGGTCGAGGGCGGCAGCCTGTCGGCCAAGGTGGGCGAGCTGGCGGCGGCGCCGAGGGCGGCGGCCGCCGTGGTCGCGGCCGTCGCCCGGGCCGTCCACCACGCCCACCAGCGGGGCATCCTCCACCGCGACGTGAAGCCGGGCAACGTCCTGCTCCAGCCGGTCGGCGACGGCAGCACCGCCGACGGCGGCTGCACCCTGCCATCCGGGCGGTTCGTCCCGATGGTCACCGACTTCGGCCTGGCCAAGCACCTCGGCGGCGGCGGCTCCGACACCCGGTCCGGCGCCATCCTGGGGACGCCGGCGTACATGTCTCCCGAGCAGGCCGCCGGCCGCAAAGACCTGACCACCGCCGCCGACGTGTATAGCCTCGGGGCCGTCCTCTACGAGCTCACGGCCGGCCGGCCGCCGTTCCAGGCGGATACCGCGCTCGACACCCTGTTCCAGGTGCTCGACCACGACCCGCCCCGGCCGCGGGCCGTCAACCCGCGGCTGGACCGTGACCTGGAAACGATCATCCTGCACTGCCTCGAGAAGGACCCCGCCCGCCGGTATCCGACGGCCGCGGCGTTGGCGGACGATCTGGACCGCTGCCAGCGCGGCGAGCCGATCCGCGCCCGCCCGGCCGGGCGGGTCGAACGGGCGGTCAAGTGGGCGTGGCGGCGGCCGGCGGCGGCCGCCCTGGTCGCCGTCTGCGGGTTGGGACTGGTCGCGTTCGCCATCGGCGGCTGGTGGCACACGGCCCAGCTCCGCGCCGCGCTGGCCGTAGCGGAGGACGCCCGCCGCGCCGCGCAGGGCCACTTGGCCGTGGCCGAGGACGCCCGGCACGCCGCCGAGGACGCGTCCGCCCGGCTGGACGCGAGTGCTCGCCAGCGGCTGGACGACTTCGACAGCCTGCTGATCCGCTTCGACAACCGGCTGGCAAACATCGGCCCGGCCGAAGCCATCCGCCGGGAATTCCTCGGCGAAATCGTCCAACTGACGACTGCCTCGCTCAACGACCGGCCGGGCGACGCGCCGACGCGGCGGAAACTCGGGCGGCTCTACCAGCGACTCGGG
>DASXAN010000901.1:0-12067 GCA_036406755.1 Gemmataceae bacterium | reverse complement strand
CTATTGACCCTACGTTAAGTTGGCGGCCGTCACAGGGCAAGGAGCGCGCGGGCCAGGTCATGGTCGAGGATCAGTTCGGTGATCAGCCCCGCCCGGATTGACGCCAGCGTGATCTGCGCCTTCGCCGCCCCTATTGCCAGGACGACCACGCCGGCCCGCGAGTGATCGTGGGCCGCCGCGGTCGCACACCGCAGGATGTGCTCCAGCCGAACGCCCGTCCAACGCTCGTTGATTCCGTTGACCACCCGGTCGCGGGCGTGGCGCGGCAGGAACACGCCACCGATGTCGCCGACGGCCCGCTCCTGAAGCTGCTCCTTCGTCACCCCCTCGGCCACGACACGGTCGTCGAGCAGCCGGCCGCTGACGCCCGGGGACACCGTGCCGACGCCGGTGATGATCGTGTCCAGCCGGTCTACGAGCGGCTCCTGCGGCCGGCCGTCGGCGTCGGCCCGCTCGAAGATCGTCCGGTAGCCGGCGATCTCGGCGATGAAATCGCGGATCGTCGCCTGGCTCTTGCGCGGGAACTTGGCCGGGATGAACGCCGGGACGGCCGCCAGCGAGTGCAGGGCGTGCAGGCCGGGGTTGAAGATCTCGCCGAGGCGGTGGGCCAGCGTCGAGGACGACGTCTCCGGGTCCGGGTAGGTGAGCGGCTCGCCGGTGAGCGGGATGAAGCGGAGCGGCCGCGGCGACGGCGGGGCGTGCGGGTTGAGCAGCCGTAACCCGTCCACAACGCGGGCGATCGTCTTGCCCCAGGTCACACCGACCAAGCCCATCCGCGGGACCAGTTCCTGTAGCCGGGCGGCCGCCAGTCGGCCGAACCGCAACAATCGCACGTCCCAGTCGCCCGCGTCCTCCGACTCGCCGCCGCTGTGCAGCACGCGGATGTCGCGGACGGGGGCGGCCCCGTGCCGCTCCGCCTCGCGGCGGAGTTTGTCCCGCAGCTCGTTCCGGCCGGTGAAGACGAGTTGCTCGACCGCCCCGACCGCGGACTCCGGGAGCACGCAGCGGGTCTGGATCCACCCTTCCCGGCGGGCGAGGGCCAGGAGCCGCGACACCTCCCCTTGGCTGACTCCCACGACGGCGCCGATCTTCGCCTGGTCGTTGCCCTGGCTGTAGAGATAGGCAGCCGCTTGGGCTTCGAGCGTCACGTCCCGCGTCCGCCCCTTGCTCCGGCTCATGGCACGACCCCATCGCGTTCAGAATAATTATTCATTATACTGCGCAATGATTATTATCATCCAAGTCTTCTTGATCTTGTTTGCCGAACCGACAATGCTAAGGACCATTCGATTTCGCACGGTCCCTCGAAGCGAGGAAGTCGCCATGACCCGGTTCGACAACGGCCATCGCCACCCCGCGGCGGAAGGCGAACTGTACTACCTGCACGTGCCGGCGGGCGGGCGGCCGGTCGCCCACGCCGTCGAGTTCCTCACCGCCGCCGAGTTCCTTGAGGACGAGGCGTCCTGCCGGGCCGTCTGGGACCTGCTCAACTGCCACTTCAAGACGCGGAGCAAGTTCCTGGCGATCTGGCCGAGCGTCCGCTACGTCGCCGCTCATTACCGGGATGGGGAGCTGCTCGGTTTCTTGCTCGTGTCCTCCCCGGTCAACTGGCAGGTCGATTACGTCGTCGTCCGGCCCGAGTACCGCGGCCAGGGGATTGCCGAGTCGCTGGTCAACGCCACCGTCAACCAGGCGGCCGCCCGCAAGGTGCCGTACGTCATGCTCACCAGCCGCGAAGGGCTGCGGCCGCTGTACGAGACGGCGTGCGGGTTCACCGTCGTGGCGAGCAAGCCGACGTCGAAGCCGACCCCCGCCGCGGCCCTGTGCGGCGCGGCATCCTGATCCCCGAAGCAGACTGACTCAAAGGGAACCACGGAGGCCGGGCGAATGTGTGGCATCGTCGGATACGTCGGGCGTCGGGAAGCGGAGCCGATCCTCGTGGACGGGCTGCGGCGGCTGGAATACCGGGGGTACGACTCGGCCGGGCTGGCGACCGTCACCGGCCGCAGGCTACACCTGCGGAAAAAGGCCGGCCGCGTCAGCGATCTGGCCGACCACCTCAGCCGCAAGCCTGCACCGGGTTGCCACGGCATCGCCCACACCCGCTGGGCCACGCACGGGCCGGCCAATGACGTCAACGCCCACCCGCACGTGGCCGGGGCCGGCGACGGGGCCGTGGCCGTCGTCCACAACGGCGTCATCGAGAACTACGCCTCGCTGAAGCGGCAACTCCGGGAGGAGGGCGTCGAGTTCCACAGCGACACCGACACCGAGGTGATCGCCCAGCTCGTCGCCTACCACCTCAACGGCGACCTGGTCGAGGCCGTCCGCAAGGTGCTGCCGCTCCTGAAGGGCACCTACGGGTTGGTCGTCGCCAGCCCGCGGAACCCGGACGTGCTGGTGTGCGCCCGGCTCGGCAGCCCGCTGGTCCTGGGCGTCGGCGACGGCGAGCACCTGCTGGCGTCCGACCCGTCCGCCCTCATGGGCCACACGGACAAGGTGGTGTACCTGCGGGACCACCAGACGGCCGTCGTCACGGCCGACGAGTGCCACCTGTACGACCGGGACCGGACGCGGGTGTCGGCGAGTGTCGAGTCGATCGGCTGGGACGCCGGCGACGCCGACAAGGCCGCGTTCGACCACTACATGCTCAAGGAGATTTACGAGCAGCCGGAGGCGCTGGAGAACGCCATGCGTGGCCGGCTGTCGGACGCCGACGCCAGCGCCCACTTCGGCGGACTGAACCTGGACCCGCAGCAGCTCCGCCGGGCCGAGCGGATCATTCTCACCGCCTGCGGCACCAGTTACCACGCCGCCCTGGTCGGCGAGTACCTGATCGAGGAGTTCGCCCGCATCCCGGTCGAGGTCGAGTACGCCAGCGAGTTCCGCTACCGCAACCCGCCGGTGGAGAAGAATACCATCGTCATCGCCATCACGCAGTCCGGCGAGACGGCCGACACCCTCGCCGCGCTGCGGGAGAGCAAGCGGAAGGGCCACCCGACGCTGTCGATCTGCAACGTCGTCGGCTCGTCGATCGCCCGGGAGGCCGACGGCGGCGTCTACCTGCACGCCGGCCCGGAGGTCGGCGTCGCCAGCACGAAGGCCTTCACGTCGCAGGTGACGGTGCTGGCCATGCTCGCACTCTACCTCGGCCGCATGCGGCACCTGTCGAGCATCCAGGGCGCGAGGATGGTCGAGGAGTTGCGGGCGCTGCCGGACGCCGTCCGGGCGGCCCTGCGGTGCCACGACGACGTCAAGCGGATCGCGGAGAAGTACCACCACGTCAGCAACTGCCTGTACATGGGCCGGCAATACCTGTACCCGGTGGCTCTGGAGGGGGCGCTGAAGCTCAAGGAGATCAGCTACATCCACGCCGAGGGCTATCCGGCCGCGGAGATGAAGCACGGCCCGATCGCCCTGGTGGACGAGCAGACGCCGTCCGTGTTCCTGGTGCCGCCGGGGCCGGTGTTCGACAAGGTGATGTCGAACCTGGAGGAGGTGCGGGCGCGGCGGGGGCCGGTCATCGCCCTCACCTGCGACGCCGACGCCGCGGCGGCCGAGCACGTCGCGTCGAAGGCGGACGAGGTCATCTCCATCCCGGACGTGCCGGAATACCTGCAACCGGTCGTGGCCGCCGTGCCGCTGCAACTCTTGGCGTACCACGTCGCCCTGCTCCGCGGGTGCGACGTGGACAAGCCGCGAAACCTCGCCAAGAGCGTGACGGTGGAATGACGCGTGAGGCGGCGAGTCGGGGGCGAGCGGACCGCTCGCGGCCGGCTCGCCGCCTCACGAGCGCACCAAGTCACTTGGCCAGTTCGAGGCCGTCCACCAGGATCATGTCGCGGGCGCCGAGCTTCGCCACTTGCGTCAGCTTCAGCGTAAACGCCACGACGACCTGCTCGCCCTTCGGGCCGGCCACCAGGTAGAAGCACTGCACCACCTTGACCCCGTCCATGTCGCCGCGGGCCGTCAGCCGGTAGACGTACCGCCCGGCCGATTGGTTCGGCAGGTCGCCCTCCTGGAGCACGTCCTCGGCCTGCCAGCCCGGCGAACCGAGCATCTGCTCGCGGAACTCTTTCACGTCGGCGTGCTGGCCCGGGTCGGCCTTGGGCCACGGCGTGATCGTTGCCTGGGCGACGAAATCGCCGCGGTCCAAGAGCCGCAGCACCAGCCGGGCGTCCGTCTGGCTGACCACCTGCCAGTCGCGGCCGGCCGTGAGGTCGAACCGGCCCTTCACGTCGCGGATCGAAACCTGGGTCAACGGCTGCGGTACGTCGAACCCGGCCGGCACCCCGGCCAGGGCGACGTCGCAGAGGTCCCGCGGTTCCTCGATCGGCCGGCGGGTGACCGTCCACGTGGCTTCGGCGGTCGACGCCGGGCTGGCCGGGCCCTGGTCGCGATCGTCCTTCTGTTTCCATTCGAGGGCGGTCAGCCGCTTCTGAGCCAGGTCGAACTTCGCCGTCGCCGTTACCGCCACCTTGACCTGCGCCCCCAGATCGATCCCGCGGGCCGTGCCGGTCACGGCGACCTCCGCCACGCCGTCCTTCACCCCGGTCAGCTTGCCGGTCAGGTCGTTCTCGACCAACCCGTCGAACAGGCACAGCGTCTGGGTCGTGGCGTTGCCGAGCTTCCACGTGTCGCCGACGGCGACATCTTTGCCCGGGAGCAGGCCGGCCAGGGCGAGCGTGTCGAAGTGCTCGCTGACCGTCTCCACCTCCTCGCGGGTGAGCGGCCCTTGCGGGCTGTAGCACAGCAGCGCGTCCTGCGGCCGCTGGGCGACCGCCAGCCGGCGGTCGGGTCGGAGCGTCCGGTGGGACGTGGCCCCGTCCACGCTGTGGGCGACCCGGGCGTCGTCGTAGTACCGGGCGGCCTTGGTGGCGAGCGGGCCGTCCTTCTGCACGGCCAGGACGCGCTCGCGGTACTGGTGCTCGGCCTGCGAGGTGAGCTTGAGCTTGATCGGCTTGCCCTCCTGGACCACCGTCATTTCGCCGGCGAGCTTGAGGGTCAGGTGCACCGCGAAGCACTCGTTGGCCTGGGGGGCCTCCCCCAAGGGGTACGTTTCGGCGCGGGCGCCGCCGGCGGCGAAGACGGCCAGGACCACGACCCCGGTTGAGCGCGCGAGTGACATGCCGACTTCCTCCCGTCCGTGGGAATCCGCGCCGGTGCGCGGGGGCTGCGTGTCTATCGGCATTTCGCCGGGCTGGGTTACAGCGAAAGGGGCGGGGGCGGTTCCCCGTCTCGGAGGACCGCCCCGCATAGAAGATGTGACTATTCCCCTTCCGTCTTGGGCACTTCCGGCGTCACCTTCGGTGCCACCGGGGCCGGGGCCGCGGCCCGCTCCCTCGTCTCGCCGGCCTTGAGGAACTCGATGAAGGCCGTGTGGCCGGCGTCGCCGAGCCGCCGCTCGTGCCGCTTGAGGATGCGGGTGTACCCGCCCGGGCGGTCGGCGAACCGCGGGCCGATCTCCTTGACCAGCTTCGCCACCGACGCCTTGTCCGGCAGCCGTTGCAGCGCCAGCCGGCGGTAGTGGATCGCCGTGGCTCCGTCGGCGGCGTTGGCTTTCTTCGCCAGCGTCACGAGCTTTTCGATGAACGGCCGCAACTCCTTGGCCTTCTCGACGGTCGTGATGATCCGCCCGTGCTCGATGAGTGCCCGGGACAGGCTCCGCATCAGGGCCAGTCGGGAAGCGGCGTTGCGGCCGAGGGTCCGGCCGGCTACATGGTGTCGCATGGTGGGTGTCCGTCAAAAAAGCCCACCCGACGCCGCGGGTGGGCTTGGGTCACTGATTCTAGCGCCGCACCGACGACGGCAGTTTCATCCCCAGCCGCAGGCCCCGCTCCTCCAGCTTCTGCTTCACTTCCTTCAGCGTCGTCTCGCCGAAGTTGCGGACCTCGAGCAGTTCCTCGTCCGTGCGGATCACCAGGTCGCGGACCGTGGTGATGCCCTCGGACTCCAGGCAGTTCGTCGCCCGGACCGACAGCTCCAGCTCGGCCAGGCTCATGTTCAGCTTCCGCTCCAGCTCCGTGTCCACGCCGTCGGCGGCCACGGCCCCGTCGCCCCGCTCGTCGATCGGCAGCTCCGGCCCCGGCTCGGCGTATTGGATGAACGGGTTCAGGTGCTTGCGGAGGATCTTCGCCCCCTCCACGATCGCCATCTGCGGCCGGACGGTGCCGTTGGTCCAGATTTCGAGCACCAGCCGGTCGTAGTTCGTCCGCTGGCCGACCCGCGTCTCCTCGATCTCGTACTTCACCCGCACGACCGGGGTGAACGACGAGTCCACCGGGATGACGCCGATTTCCCGCTCCTTGCCGACGTTCTCCTCGGCCGTCCGGTAGCCGCGGCCGTTCTCGACCGTCATCTCAACCACGAACGGCACGTCGTCGGTCAGGGTGGCGATGACGTGCTCCGGGTTGATGATCTGCACGGCGTCGTCGGCCAGGATCATGCCGGCCGTGACCACGCCCCGCTCGTGCCGGTCGATGCGGATCGTCTTGGTCTGGTCGCTGGTGTTTTTGACGACCAGGCTCTTGATGTTCAGGATGATGTCGGTCACGTCCTCGACGACGCCGGGGATGGTCGTGACCTCGTGCTGCACCCCCTGGATCTTCACCCGGGTGACGGCACTGCCCTCCAAGCTGGAGAGCAGCACCCGTCGCAGGCTGTTGCCGACGGTTGTGCCGAAGCCCCGCTCGAACGGCTCGGCGATGAACTTCCCGTACGTGTCGGATAGGGTGGAATGGTCGGCCACCACCCGGCTCGGCAATTCCAGGCCGCGCCAACGGATACGCATGTGCGACTCACCTCCCGCTGAAGTCCCCGTTCGGTCCGCCCCGCTCAGCGGTTGACCAACTCGATGATCAGTTGCTCGCGGATCTCGGCGATCCGCGGGTCCACGTCCCCGCGCCCCGGCAACCGGCTCACCCGCGCCTCCGGCGGGTCGGCGGCGACCATTTCCAGGAAGTCTGGCGTTACAGGCCGCTGGTCCTGGGTGACGGCCCGGACGTAGCCGAGGCTCCGCGGCCGGCCCTTGACGGCAATCTTGTCACCCTGCTTGACCAGCAAGCTGGGGACGTTGCAGTGCCGGCCGTTGAGCGTGACGTGCCCGTGGCTGACGAGCTGCCGGGCGGCCGGGCGGGACGGCGCCCAGCCCAGTCGGTGAACGATGTTGTCCAGCCGCCGCTCCAGGATCGACAGCAGCACCTCGCCGGTGTTGGCCGGGGAGCGGGTGGCCAGCGCGAAGTAGCGGCGGAACTGGGCCTCGAACACGCCGTAGAACCGCTTCAGCCGCTGCTTCTCGCGGAGGCGGATGCCGTACTCGCTCAGCTTCGGCCGGCGGTAGCCGTGCATACCCGGGAGCACGCCCTGGCGGCGGTCCAGGGTGCACTTCGTGTCGCACTTGGCCCCCTTGAGGTAGAGTTTCATCCCCTCGCGGCGGCAGAGCTTGCAAACCGGGTCGGTGGTGCGTCCCATGGTCTCTCGTCGTGGTCGGTGAGTTTCCGAATTACACCCGCCGCTTCTTCGGCGGGCGGCAGCCGTTGTGCGGCAGCGGGGTGACGTCCTCGATCGCCTTGACGATCAGGCCGGACTGCTGGAGCGCGGTGACGGCCGACTCGCGGCCCGACCCCGGCCCCTTGATCCGCACCTCGATCTCCTTCAGCCCGAACTTGGACGCCTTCTCGGCACACGTCTCGGCGGCCCGCTGGGCGGCGAACGGCGTGCTCTTGCGGCTGCCCTTGAACCCGACCGTGCCGGCCGAGGCGGTGCAGAGCACGTCGCCGTTGGTGTCGGTGATGGAGATGATCGTGTTGTTGAACGTCGCCTGGATGTGCGCCACGCCACGGCTGACGTTCCGCCGGGCCTTGCGCTTCTTGCTCTTCGCCACAGTCACCCCCTCAAAGCCCACCCGCGGCAGCGGGTGGGGCGAGCCTTACCGCATCTCCTTCACGCCCTTCTTCCCGGCCACCGTCTTCCGCGGACCCTTGCGGGTGCGGGCGTTGGTCTTGGTCCGCTGGCCGCGGACCGGCAGCCCCTTGCGGTGGCGGACGCCGCGGTAGCAGTTGATGTCCCGCAGCCGGGCGATGTTCTGCTGCAGCGCCCGCCGCAGCTGGCCTTCAACCGAATACTCCCGGTCCAGGATCGTCGTCAGCCGGCTGATCTCGTCGTCGGTCATCTCCCGCGCCTTCCGCTGCGGGTCGAGCCGGGCCTGCTCGCACAGCTTCAGCGCCAGCGTCGGGCCGACGCCGTACAGGTACCGCAGCGAAATGTGCGTCGGCTTGTCCGACGGCAGGTCAACACCCATGATGCGGGGCATCGCGCGAACTCCTTAACCCTGCCGCTGCTTGTGCCGCGGGTTGGTGCAGATGACGAGCAACTTACCGTGGCGGCGCACCAGCTTACAGTTCTCGCAGATGCGCTTGACGCTGGAGCGGACTTTCATCTCAAACCTCAGGCAGCGGGCGTCGTTCGATCAAGGCCGAGTGTCGTATTCTATACGGCCGGGGGCAGCGCGGCAGGGGGTGTCGGCGGCGTTTCTTCGTCCGCCGTCAGGGTTTTCACCCCGTCCGCCGTCACCGCCAGCGTGTGCTCGACGTGGGCGCTCGGTAGCCGGTCGCGGGTGACGACCGTCCAGTGGTCCCGGAGCACGTCCACGTCGCCCCGCCGGCCCAGGTTGACCATCGGCTCGACGGCCAGCACCAGCCCCGGCTCCAGCCGGAAGTCGTGCTTTCTCACCTCGTGGTTGACGTAGTTCGGCACCTGCGGGGCCTCGTGCATGATCCGCCCGATGCCGTGCCCGACGTACTGCGTCACCACGCTGAACCCGGCCCGCTCGACGTGCTGCTGCATCCGCAGGGCGACCTCGCTCCACCTCCGGCACCGGCCCATCTCGACGATGGCGATGTTGAGCGTCTCCCACGCCACCTGGATCAGCCGCTTCAGCTCCGGGCGGATTTCGCCGACCGGCAGGGTCACGGCCGCGTCGGCGCACCAGCCGTTGAGCTTGCAGGCGGTGTCGAGCTTGACGATGTCGCCCTCCCGCAGAGGCCGGCGGCCCGGGATGCCGTGGACCACCTGCTCGTTGACCGAGATGCAGGTCACGGCCGGGAACGGCACCTTCGGCCCGGGGTAGCCCTTGAACAGCGGCTGGGCGTTGTGGGCCTTGTAGTGGGCCTCGATGGCCCGGTCGATCTCGATCGTCTCGACCCCGGGCTTGACCATGCCGCGGGCCAGCCGGAGCGCCGTGGCGACGACCTTGCCCGCCTCCCGCATCAGCCCCAGCTCGCGGGGCGACTTCAATTCCGGACGGTTCTGGAACAGTTTGCGTAACACGTTGGCCCCGCTCAGCCGCCGCACGCCCGGACGACCGCCTGGTACACCGCCTCGACGTCCGCCGTGGCGTCGACCTCCCGCAACAGCCCCTCACCACGGAAGTGGTCCACGAGCGGCTCGGTACTCGCGTGGTACACGTCCAGCCGCTTCTTCACCGTCTCCGCGGCGTCGTCCCTACGGCACTCCGTGAGCCGCCGGCCACTCAGCCGGCGGATCAGTTCCTCGGTCGGGACCCTGAACAGCACCACGTGCTCGAGGTCCTGGCCGGCGTCGTGCAGGACCGACTCGAACGACACGGCCTGGGGCAGCGTCCGCGGGTAGCCGTCCATGACGAACCGGGTCGGGTGGCCGTCCCCGCGGAACAGGTCGGCGACGATGGCGTTGACCAGGTCGTCCGGGACGAGCCGGCCGGACACCAGGAACGCCTCGACCTGCTGGCCCAACGGCGTCTTCCGCCGGACGGCGTCCCGGAGGATGTCCCCCGTGCCGATCACGGCCACCCCGAGCCGTTCGTGGAGCAGCCGGGCCTGGGTGCCTTTCCCGCTGCCGGGGGGTCCGAGGAAGACGAGTCGCATGGGCAGGGTCCGCACGGCCGGGGGGCACCGCCGCACTGACGGTTCGCGAACCGTCAGTCGTCCGTCAGCCCGGGGTAGTTCCGCATCACCAGGTGGCTGTTGATCTTCTTGACCACGTCCAGGGCGACGCTGACCACGATCAGCAGCCCGGTCCCGCCGTAGAAGCTGGCCACCCGGTAGTCCACGCCCATCGTCCCGGTGATCAGGTTCGGGATGATGGCGACCACGGCCAGGAACGCGGCCCCGACGTAGGTCACGCGCATGAGCACCTTTTCCAGGTAGTCGGCCGTCCGCTTGCCGGGCCGGTAGCCGGGGATGAAGCTGCCGTAGTCCTTCAGGTTCTGGGCGATGTCCTTCGGGTTGAATTGGATCGCCGTCCAGAAGTAGCAGAAGAAGTAGATCAGCGCGATGTAGCAGAGGATGTAGATGTACCCCTGACGGTCGAACGACCCCTCCAGGGTGGACCACACGACCGACGTCGGGAACGCCTGGCGGAGCATCTTGAACCCGAAAATCGGCAGCAACAGGAGGCTGGAGGCGAAGATGACCGGCATGACGCCGGCGGCGTTGACCCGCAGCGGCAGGAACTGGCGGGTGCCGCCGAAGACCCGCCGGCCGCGGACGTGCTTGGCCGACTGCGTCGGGATACGCCGCTGGCCCTTGGTGATCGCCACCACGCCCACGACCACGGCCACGAACAGCACGATCAGCACCAACAGCTTCTCGAACCCCACCCCCTGGCCGGCGTCGCCGCCGAGGGTGAACACGTGGCGGAAGCTCTGGGTGGTCACGTCGTAGAACAGTGTCTTGGTCGCGTCCGGGATGCGGGCGACGATCCCGGCCATGATGATCAGGCTGATGCCGTTGCCGATCCCGTACTCGTCGATCTGCTCGCCCAGCCACATCAGGAAGATGGTCCCGGCGGTCATCGTCAGCACGGACGCGGTCGTGTAGTAGAACCTCATGAAGCCGGCGTCGAACCCGGGCAGGGCGAAGGACGACATGATGTGGTTGACGTAGAAGTACGACTGCACCATGCAGATCGGGACGGTGGCGTAGCGGGTGTACTCGTTGATCTTCTTCCGCCCGGCCTCGCCCTCCTTCTGGAGCTTCTCCAGTGGCGGGTAGACGCTGGCCAGGAGCTGGAAGATGATCGACGAGGAGATGTACGGCATGATGCCGAGGCCGAAGATGCACGACTGGCTCAGGTTGCCGCCCGAGAACAGCGACACCATGCCGAGCACCTGGCCGAGCGCCCCGCCCTGCATCTGCTGCATCGCCTCCTGCATCTTCGCCTGGTCGACGATCGGCAGGGGCACGAAGTACCCGATGCGGTAGATGCACAGGAACAGGACGGTGATCATGATCTTCCGTCGCAGCTCGGGCACGTGGAAGATCGTGAATAGCTGGTTCATCGGGTCACCTATCCGGTTCCGTCCGTCGATGCTGGACCGCTGGCGGCCGTGCGAGCCATCGCCCGCTCAGCCGCAAGCGGGTCGGTCACTCCGCCTTCGCCGGCCGCGGCTTCATCTTGTTCCGCACCGGCTTCTTCGGGCCGGGGACCACCACCGCCTGGCCGCCGGCCTTCTCGATCTTCTCCTTCGCCGACGCCGAGAAGTGGTGCGCGTGGACCACCAACTTCTTGCCAACGTCGCCGTTTCCCAGCACGCGGAGCTGTGTCTGCGTGCCCTTCAGCACGCCGCTCGCCTTGAGCGCCTCCAGCGTCACCTCGGCCCCGGCGTCAAACGCGGCGTCGATCGCGCCGACGTTGATGACGTGGGCCGGCACGTCCCAGGTGCGGTGGCTGAAGCCGCGCTTCGGCGAGCGCCGGTAGAGCGGCGTCTGGCCGCCCTCGAACAGGGCCTTGAACATCTCCGCCCCGGCGCTGGCGTACTGGCCCTTGCTGCCGCGGGTGGCGGTCTTGCCGTGGCCGGAGCCGATGCCCCGGCCGACCCGCTTCTTGGGCTTGCGCGTGTGGACGCCCTGGTGTACGGTGCTCAGGTCCATCAGATCGTCACCCCCCGGAGCCGCTGGACGTCCTCGCGGGTCCGTAGTTCGAGCAACCCGGCGATCGTCGCCTTGACCAGGTTCTGCGGGTTGGTGCTGCCGTGGACCTTGGTCAGGATGTTCTGGATGCCACAGGCCTGCAACACCTCGCGGACGCC
>DASXAN010000900.1:0-2213 GCA_036406755.1 Gemmataceae bacterium | reverse complement strand
CAGGAGCCTCGCCCTCCCGACCGGTCGCTTGCCGTTTCACCGATCAGTTCTGCTGCCGCCCGCGCCACCGCGGCCGGGGGTACGAGCGCCAAGCAGTGCTGGTGCCCCTCCGGGCAGACGGACTTGTAGCAGTTGCGGCACGGCACGTCGTGGTTCAAGACCCGACACGGTACCATCCACGGCGTATGCTGCGGGTTGGTCAGCGCGTATAGGTCCACCACTGGCGTACCGACGGCCGCGGCGACGTGGACCGGCCCGGTGTTGTTCGCCACCAGTACCGGGGCCAGCGCCAGGACGGCCGCCAGCCCGGCCACGTCAAGTTCGCCGGCCAGAGAGTGCGTGAACACGCCGGACCGGCTGCGAACTTGTTCGACCAACTCCACCTCGGCGGGGCCGCCGGTGAAGACGACCGCGATGCCGTGCTCCCGGACCATCAGCCGGACCGCCCCGGCGAACAGGTCCGGCGGGTAGCGGCGGGACGGGGCCGACGCCCCGACGTGGACGGCCGCCCAGCGGTCGCCAGGCTCCAGGCCGAACCAGCCGAGCGCCTCACGGGCGCGGGCCGTCGCCTCGGGCGGGACGCACAGCCGCAGCCGCTCGTCGGCGGTGCGGCCGCCGACCGCCGCGGCCAGGTCGAGTTGCCGGCGGACTTCGTGCCGGCTCAGCGCCGGCTCCGGCTCCGGCACCCAGTCGGTGAGCAGCTGGTACGGGTTCTCGCGGCAGTGGGCCAGCCGCCGAGGGATGCCGGCGAGGTGGCACAGCAGCGCCGCCGGCAGCGGGCTCTGGCTGTAGACGGTGAAGATCGCCGCTGCGTCGAACCGGCCGCGGCGGATGCGGTCGATCATGGCGCACTCCGGCCGGGCGTCGGCCCGCGGGGTGGTCGCCTTCATCCACGGGGCGTCGTACACGATCACCTCATCCACCGCCGGCAGGAGCGGGGCGACGGCCGCGCCCGCCGGCGAGGTCAACAGGGTGACCCGCCGGCCGGGGCGCGCCTCCGTGAGCGCCCGCACGGCCGGCTCTGTCATCAGCACGTCACCGAGGGCGTCCAGGCGGACGGCTAGGACGTTGTCGGCGGCGGCCCAGGCGTCGCGGTCGGGGTCAGGCATGGGCCACCTCGGCGGCGCGAATCCGCTCGATCACGCCGGTCGTGGACCGGTCCTCGACCATCGGCAGCAGGCGGACCTCGCCGCCCAGCGCTTCGACCAGCCCCGCCTCCGGCAGCCGGTCGCGGGTGTAGTCGCCGCCCTTGACGAACACGTCCGGGCGAACGGCCCGCACCAGCTCGTGCGGCGTGTCCTCGCCGAACGGCACCACCAGGTCCACGCAACTCAGCGCGGCCAGCACCTGCACGCGGTCGTCCAGCGCGTTGATCGGCCGGGTCGGGCCTTTCAGTCGGCGGATGCTGTCGTCGGTGTTCACGCCGACCACGAGCACGTCGCCGAGCGCCTTGGCCCGGCCCAGGTAAGTGGTGTGGCCGCGGTGCAGGATGTCGAAACAGCCATTCGTGAGCACGACCCGCCGGCCGCGCCGCCGCAAGTGGTCGAGGCGGGCGGCCAGCTCGCCGCGGTCGGTGACGACCTTGTCGCCGGCGGCGACGGCGGCCCGCAGGGCGCGGGCGGTGCAGGTCGCCGTTCCGTCCTCGGTGACGACCACGGCGGCGGCGGCGGCGGCCAGTTCGGCGGCGGCGGGCGTGTCGGCCCCGGCGACCAGGGCCAAGGCCAGGACGGCGGCGTAGGTGTCGCCGGCCCCGGCCGCCCGGCCGGGCGGGGCCGGGCGGGCGTAGGTGCGGTACGGCGGCCGGCCGCGCTCGCACACCAGCGCCCCGTCTGTGTCGAGCGTCACCGCGGCGACGCGGGCGCCGGCGCGGTCCAGGATCAACTCGGCCCGCTCGGCGATCCGGGCGGCCCGGTCGTGGCTGTCGCCGGCGTCCATCTCGCCGAGCAGGTGCAGCGCCTGGCCGTAGTTTGGCTTGACGGCTGTGAAGCCGACGTCGCGGAAGGCCGCCAGCCGCTTCGAGTCGCCGACCATGACGCGCGGGGACTTGGCCTGTAGGGCGGTCAGCGTTCCGATCACGGCCGGGGTCAGCACGCCGTAGGCGTAGTCGGAGACAATGACGGCGTCGCAGGTGGGGACCAGGGCGCGGAGCCGGTCGATGAGCTGCGCCTCGTACGCCGCGGGGATCGGGCCGGTGTCGCCCTGGTCGAAGCGGA
>DASXAN010000899.1:0-5037 GCA_036406755.1 Gemmataceae bacterium | reverse complement strand
AACGTCCGCGGCACGGCCGACCCGACCGTGTTCGCCGACCACCCGGCCGTGGTCGGGGTGGAGTCCAACGGCAACGGCAAGCTGGTGCTGCTGCTGCGGGACGGGGCCGTATTGAGCGACCTGTTGGTGCGGGCCGGCACCCGGCTGGACGTGGTCGAGGTGCACACGGAGCAGCTTACGCTGCACGACATTTACGTGCAGGCGCTGGGCGGGCCGGCGGTCGTGGCGGGCGAGTGAGCGGGAGGGCGAGGCTCCTGCCGAGCCGCCTGCGCAAACGGCTCGGCAGGAGCCTCGCCCTCCCGGCCGGCGCGTGCGGTCGCCGGAAGCGAAAGGGTTGTACACGTGCGATCCCTACGGCTGAAGCTGGCGGTAGCGGCGTGGGAGTTCCGCCGCTTCTACAAGCTCCGCGACCAGCTCCTGTCGCTGCTGCTGGCCGTCCTCGGCGGGGCGTTCGGGTTCGGCGTGCAGCACTTCGTCGCCCGCTCGACCGGCCCGGCCCGCGTCGCCGTCCTCTACGCCGACCGGCTGCCCGGCGTCGTCCTGCCCAACCCGGACCGGCTCGAACTGGAGCCGCACAACCCCGACGAGGAAGCCACCCTCCGCGACGAGGTCGGCCGCAAGGAGATCGACGGCCTGCTCGTCGTCCGCAGCCTGGACGACGTCGAGCTACTCGTGTTGAAGGAGCCGGTGTGGCTGGCCGAGCTGCATGGTGCGCTATCGGATGCGAGAGCGCGGGCGAAGCTGCGGGCGGCGGACGTCAGCCCGGCCGTGCTCCGGGACGCCGGCGGGCTGATCCCGCTGCACCTGGTCTACCACGAGGCCGGGCGGGAGGCGTCCACCAAGGTGGAGAAGGTGGCGGCCGGGGCGTTCATCGCGCTGACCTGCCTGGGCGTGTTCCTGGGCATGGCGTCGTTCTTCACCGGCATCACCGGGGAGAAGCAACTCCGCGTCACCGAGCAGGTGGTGGCCGCCATCTCCCCGCAGACGTGGGTGGACGGCAAGCTGCTGGGCCTGACGGCCGCCGCGTTCGGCACGCTGCTCACGTATGGCTTCGCCCTGGGCCTGTTCGTCACGCTCCTGAAACTGTCCGGCATGGACTTCCCGATCCCGTGGGACGCCATCCGGCCGGCCAACCTGGTGTCGTTCCTACTCTTGTCGGTGCTGGGCATCTTCTTCTGGAACTGCGTGTTCGCGGCGATCGCGGTGACGATCAGCGACCCGAACTCGTCCACCCGGTCGAGCCTGATGTTCCTGCCGGTGATGTTCGTCGGCATGGGGTTCCCCGGGTTGCAGAAGCCGGACGCCCCGGTGATGCGGGCACTGGCGGTGATGCCGGGGACGTCGCCGACGGTGATGACGGCGCGGCTGGTGCTCAGCGACGTGGCCCCGTGGGAGGTGCTGACGGCGGTGCTGCTGCTGGTGCTGACGATCCTGGTGCTGCGAAGGATCGCCGGCAAGGTGTTCGCGGCCGGCATCCTGCTGACGGGCAAGGAGCTGTCGTGGCTGGAGGTGTGGCGGGCGCTGCGGCGGGCGTGAGTCAGGCGGCCCCGGTGCCGGCGAACCCGTCCGGCGGGATGCGCTGCTCGCGGCAGGCCCGCAAGTACGTCGCCTCAAGATCGACGGGCACTTTGATCTCGCCCGGTAGCCACAGGGGCAATGTCGGCAGTTCCCGACCGACGGCCAGTTCTTCCTCCCACGTGTCGAACTGCGATTCGTCGCTGCGGCGTACCGGCCGGTAGGCAACGGCATACAGGTCGGCCGTCACGCGCGGCGCGGCACCTGTCAGCAGGCGGTTCAGCAGGGCGGCGTGTAGACTGGTGTGCCGCCCGGTCACCACGTCCACGACGACGAGCCCGACGCCTTGCTGCAAATAAGCCGCGCACTTGGACACGAAGGCGTCGCGGTGGTCCGGCCGATCTTTGTTCGCCGGGCTGACCAACTCGATGGCGCCCGCCACCGATAGCCCGCCGTAGGGGCCGCGGACCCGGACCTCGACGACGTCGGTCAAGAGCGGCAACGGTAGCGTTTGTGTCGGCTCCCCCGGCGTCCAGTCGCCGACGGGGGCTGTCGTCGCGCCCTCTTCGAACGTGGCCACGTCGATTTCGATGCCGAACTGAACATGGGGCTCGGCGAAGAAGCCGGGCGGCAAGCGCTCGTTCAGCGCCGCGGTGATCGCGACCGCCCAGCCGTGGTGGAACGAGGTCCAATGTCGTCGGCCGAACAGCGGCGGATGAAAATGATCGAGGAGCGGCATCTGTCCCACCCAATCCCATTGACGCGGCGGTGCGGATCGGCTATGTCACCGCCATTTTGCCAGGGGGGCCGGGGGAATGAAACGCCAATCCACGTGGTGGGTCTTGTCCGTTGGGCTAGCGCTTGGCACCGGCTGTAGCTCGGACGCAAGGTATCATGAGCGCCCCGGACTGGTTGCCGGCTCTGACCTACCTATGAACAAGACCCAGGCGGCTCTACTTCCATTCACCGGCGACGAGTTTCGAGATGGCGGGTCGTCGAACGAGCGGACCGGTCGCTGACCGCCGCAGGAGGCCCGCATGTCCCAATCCGCCCCGCGCATCGCCGTCCTCGGCGCTGGCCCGGTCGGGCTGGAGGCCGCCCTGTACGCCCGCGCCCTCGGCCTGCCGGTCACCGTCTACGAGCGGGGCCGCGTGGCCGAGTACGTCCAGCGGTGGGGTCACGTCAAGCTGTTCAGCCCGTTCGGCATGAACTCCACCCCGCTCGGCCGGGCGGCCGTCCGGGCCGAGAACCCCAAGCACGACCTGCCCGCCGACGGCGACTGTGTCACCGGCCGGGACCACGCCGCCGCCTACCTCGAGCCGCTGGCCATGACCGGCCAGCTGATCGAGTGCCTGAAACTGGAGACGCGGGTGGTGCAGGTCGGCCGGGCCGGGTTGCTCAAGGGCGACGCCACGCCGAAGCGAGCCGACCGGCCGTTCCGCCTGCTGCTCCGTGACGCCAAGGGGGACGAGTCGGTCGCGGCGGCGGACGTGGTGCTCGATTGCACCGGCACCTACGGCCAGCCGCGGTGGCTGGGCGAGGGCGGCATCCCGGCCGTCGGCGAGGCGGCCGCCCGCCAGCACGTCGCCGGCGGCGTCGAGGACGTGACCGGCAAGGACCGGGCCAAGTACGCCGGCAAGACGGTGCTGGTGGTCGGCGGCGGGTACACGGCCGCGACGCACGTCTGCCGGCTGGCGGAGCTGGCCGAACAGCACCCCGAGCAGTGGACCATCTGGCTGGTTCGCGGGCCGCGGACCACCCCCCTGCCCCGCCACCCCAACGACCCGCTCCGCGAACGGGACCGGCTCGCGGCGCGGGCCAACATGCTCGCCTGCCGCGGCGAGGGCAACGTCGAGTTCCACGCCAACGCCACTGTCGAGGCGGTCGTCACGCACGGGCCGGACCGGGGGTTCACCGTGACCGCCACCGTGGCCGGCAAGGCGATGGTGTGGAACGTGGACCGCGTCATCGCCAGCGTCGGCTACTCGCCGGACGGGACGCTCTACCGGGAGCTGCACGTCGCCGAGTGCAACGTCACGCTCGGCCCGGCCGGCGTGGCGGCGGCGGTGGCGAAGCAGGGCGGCGGGGACTGCCTGACGGTCACTCCGCTGGGGCCGGCGGCGCTGCGGACGCCGGAGCCGAACTACTTCATCCTCGGGGCCAAGAGCTACGGCCGGGCGAGCCACTTCCTGCTGCGGACCGGGTCCGAGCAGGTCCGGGACGTGTTCGCACTCATCACCGGCAACCCCAAGCTGGACCTGTACGCGGCCGGGCGGTGAGCAGCCGGGTGCTTGACACCGAGCGTGCATCCGTTTCGGATGTAGGGGGCATGACTCGCGCGAATGTGCCCGAAGTTCTCTCCTCAGAGGAGCCGGTACCATGCGCGGCTGGTCAGTCCTCGGCTGTGGCGTGATGCAGCTGGGCCTGCGGCACGACCGCGGCGGCGACCTGGAGACAACCCGCTGGGTCACGGTCTGCTACCTGCCGCTGCTGGACGAGGTCCGGCGGGAACAATCCGAAACACAGGCCGAGCCGGGGACCGCGCCCTGACCGGCGCAGCAAGTCGGGCGGTTCGGGCAGTGCCAGCGAATCACTTGTTCGGCGAGGGAGGGTGTCGTGCGGTTGCAGCAGCAAGCGTTCGATGTGTTCGCCGATTACCACCAGTTCTACCTCTGGGACCGGGAGATGACCCCGGAAGCCCCGACGGACTACACGGACGAGGACGTCCGCCGCCGGATCAAGACCGGGCCGCACGTGGTCGTCATCCACCCGGAGCGGAATATGACGGTATCCGTCGAGGTCGAAATCCACGACACCGATCCGGGGTTCGAGCCGGCTGCCTGGGACCATGTCGCCGAGGCGAGCCTGCATTTGCCGACCGGGCGGCTGGAGGTTCACGAGTGTACCGGCGGGCCGGTAGCCGAGTTCGAGGTCCCGCCGGGGTGGTATCGGCTGCGGTCGTTGGGTGGCGGGTTCGCCACCATCGACGAGTCGAGGATGGAGGGCGGCGATCACTACCGGGCGGTGCTGTGGCCGGCCCCGCCGTCCGAGGTGCGGGTGGTCAAGCAGTGGGTCGTCACCGAGTAGAGGCACGCGGAATCAGCGGCTGCGGCAGACCGCGGCAAGAAACGGGGAGATTCCGGAAGTCAGCGGACTGATGGGTGTCCCACACTCCCTGCGCCACCTGAAAGGCCCGCCCCATGTCCTCCCCCCCCGAGCCGGCCGTCCGCGACCGCTATTTCGAGCCGGTCCCCGACGAGATCACCGCCCACGACCTGCCCGTCACCGGCGCCCTGCCCCCGCAACTCACCGGCCTCTACCTCCGCAACGGCCCCAACCCGCGGCCCGGGTCGCCGCTGCCGCCGTTCGCCGGCGACGGCATGGTCCACGGCGTCCGCCTCGAGGCCGGCCGGGCCCTCTGGTACCGCAACCGCTACGTCAAGACCAGGCGGGACGCCGGCATCCGTGGCGGGGCCTCGTCCAACACCCACGTCTTCGCCCACGCGGGGCGGGTCCTTTCTT
>DASXAN010000898.1:0-2743 GCA_036406755.1 Gemmataceae bacterium | reverse complement strand
ACGGGGCGTTTCAGGACGTGATGTTCCTGTGGCAGCGGTGGGTCGGGCCGATGGGCCGGCCGGCGTACACGCTGCTGTCGGTCGCGGCGGGGGCGGCGGTTGGGTTGATCGTCCTGGCACGCCGCCGGTTAACGATCGACGAGCAGGCCGTGGCCGCGTTCGGTCTGGCGACGGCGTGGATGATGGCGTTCGGCCCGGCGACGGAGGGGACGACGTACGTGCAGCTGGCCCCGGCCGCGGCCCTGGCGGCGGGGCGGGGTGGGCGGACGGCGGCCGTCGCATATGGGCTGTTGGCCCTGGCCCAGGTGCAGCTGCTGTTCCCGCTGGGCCGGCCGTTGCACCGCGTCGGGGCGCAGCCGCTGGCGGCGCTGTTGTTGCTGGCGGTGTTCGCCCGGTGGCGATCGGCGGGTGTCGGGGCGCCTATGGTGGTTGACGAGATGCCCGAGCGAGATCAAACGCCGATAGCCGCATGAGGTGAACGGTTTTCCTGTGTTAGCCCCGGAGGGGCGGCAGATGGTAGCCCAGGGCGTAAGCCCTGGGTCAATGGGCCGCCGATCGGTGCGGGCGCGTGGGGCAGGCGGAGCCTGCCCCACGCCCCGCGCTTCCATTCCCGGCGGCCACCCAGGGCTCGCGCCCCGGGCTAACGCTGTACCGCCGCTTCGCGGCTAAACCACCGGCAACCGACGCGCGGGGTCCCGCGGTGCCGGCCGGGCGCTTATAGTGGTGGTCATGAGGGAGATGTCATGACCCCCCGCCGCTACCTCGTCCCGTTCGCCCCGAAGGCCACCGCCCACCGGTTCACCGACGTGCTCGTCGTCGGGGCCGGCATCGCCGGCCTCCGCGCCGCCCTGGCCGTCCGCGACCCGGCTTCGCCGGGTACCCCGCCGCTCGACGTGCTCGTCGTCACCAAGGACCGCATCGCCGAGTCCAACTCCGCCTACGCCCAGGGCGGCATCGCCGGCGTGCTCGCCCCCGAGGACCGGTTCGAGAACCACGTCGAGGACACGCTCGCCGCCGGGGCCGGGCTGTGTGACCGCGAGGTGGTCGAGCTGGTCGTCCGCGACGCCCCGAAGGCCATCCACGACCTGATCGACTGGGGCACGCAGTTCGACCTGGAGGACGGCCACCTGGCCCTGACCCGGGAGGGCGGCCACAGCCACGCCCGCATCGTCCACGCCCTCGGCGACGCCACCGGCCACGAGGTCATGCGGGCCGTCATCGCCCGCGCCCGCCAGGCCCCCAACGTCACCCTCTGGGACGACACCTTCACCATCGATCTGCTCACCCACGAGGGACGGTGCGTCGGAGCGGTGGTCGATCGGGCCGGGGCCGGTCGGTTGCTCGTCTGGGCCAAGCAGGTGGTCCTCGCCTCCGGCGGGGCCGGCATGGTGTACCGCGAGACGACCAACCCGCCGGTCGCCACCGGGGACGGCATGGCCGCGGCGTGGCGGGCCGGGGCCGAGCTGCGGGACATGGAGTTCATGCAGTTCCACCCGACCGTCCTGTACGTCGCCGGGTCGGCCCGGTTCCTGATCACCGAGGCGATCCGCGGCGAGGGGGCGTACCTGCGGGACAAGGACGGCGTGCGGTTCATGCTCGACGTGGACCCGCGGGCCGAGCGGGCCACCCGCGACGTCGTCGCCCGGGCCATCTTCGCCACCATGGAGCGGACCCAGCACCCGAATGTCTACCTCGACCTGTCGCACCTCGACCCGGAGCACGTCCGCCAGCGGTTCCCCGGCATCGCGAAGGTGTGCGCCAGCTTCGGCCTGGACATCACGAAGGACCGCATCCCGGTCCGGCCGGGGGCGCACTACATGGTGGGCGGGGTGAGCACCGACATTCACGGCCGGACGACGCTGCCCGGCCTATGGGCGGCCGGGGAGGTGTCGTCGAGCGGGCTGCACGGGGCCAACCGGCTGGCGTCGAACTCGCTCTTGGAGGGGCTGGTGTTCGGCGAGGCGTGCGGCCAAGGCGCGGCGGCGGGGGCGGCGACCATGCCGGACACGTTCGCCGTGCCGCCGGTGGTCAGTTTGCCCCCGGTCATCGAGCGGGGGCAGACGGACGGAATGCTCGACGTGGCCGACATCACGAACTCGCTGCGGAGCCTGATGGTGCGGCAGATGGGGATCGTCCGCGACCGGCCGCGGCTGCTGGCGGCGCGGGAGGACGTGGCGTTCTGGTGCCGGTACGTGCTGACGCGGACGTTCGACGGCCGGCCGGGGTGGGAGTTGCAGAACCTGCTGACGGTGGCCCGGCTGATGATCGGGTCGGCGCTGGAGCGGGAGGAGTCGCGGGGGACGCACTACCGCCGCGACTTCCCGGAGCGGGACGACGGGCACTGGCAGCGGCACATCGCCTGCCCGCCGCGGGCGGCGGGCGGCGACTGACATGGCCAGGACCGTCCGGCCGCGGTACGGTGCCAGCCAGATCGGGCCGTCCGCGAGGAATCAGTCATGACGCGCTACGACTTCGACATCCGCCGAGACTTCGACATCCGCCGCACCGGCCACCGGTGGGAGGGTGACGTTCTGGAGCAGCGGATGTACCAGGCGCCGGAGAAGATCGAATTCGTCGGGGGCATCTTCGCCGGCGATCGGGAGCGCAGGCTGGTCCTCGGCATGATCCTGGAGATCATGGGCATCGACGTGGCCGTGGAGTACGGCCGGCTCGACGACTGGAAGGCCGCCATCGCGGACCGCGAACGGCGCGAGCAAATCGCGTAGGGTGGGGGGGGGGGGGG
>DASXAN010000897.1:0-5097 GCA_036406755.1 Gemmataceae bacterium | reverse complement strand
AGGCACTCGCTGTGGACGCGGACCAGGACCGGGTCGTGCTGCTCCGGCACGCACCCGTTCACCTCCACGCCGACGCCGCCCAGGGTCAGCGCCAGGTGCGGCTCCGGGTCCACCAGCGACGAGTAGGCGATCAGGTCGAACGTGCCGTGGGCGGTCGGCAGCTTCAGCTGCAACTCCCGGCGGATGAGCTTTTCCCGCTGCCGGCGGTACTGGATCAGGTCCTCGATGGTGCACATCTTCAGCCCGTGCGCGGCGCAGAATGCCCGCAGGTCCGGCAGCCGGGCCATCGTCCCGTCCGGGTTGACGACCTCGCAGATGACGGCCGCCTCCTTGAACCCGGCCAGCCGGGCCAGGTCCACGCTCCCCTCCGTGTGCCCGGCCCGGACCAGCACGCCGCCGTCCCGAGCCCGCAACCCGTCCATGTGGCCGTGGCCGCGGACCAAGTCGGCCGGCGTGGATCGGTCATCGATCACGACCTGCACGGTCCGCGCGCGGTCGTAAGCAGAGATGCCAGTGGTAATGCCCGTCCGGGCGTCGAACTTCTGCGTCAGCGGGGTAGCCTTTGGGTCCAGGGACGCCCCGGCCATGGGCTCCAGGTGCATCCGGTCGCAAATCGCCGGGGACAGGGCCAGGCAGACCATGCCGCAGGCGTGACGCATCATGAAGTTGATCGCCTCCGGCGTGACCGCCTCCGCCGCGATGACCAGGTCGCCCTCGTTCTCCCGGTGTTCGTCATCCACGAGGACGACCATCTTGCCGGCCCGCAGGTCGGCCAGGGCCTCTTCGATGGTGCAGAAGCCGTCGCGCGGCTCGGTCATGGCGGTGTCCCGGTGCGGTTAGTGCGTCGGTGGGTCGTCGTCCCCATTGTAGGCTCCTTGACCGCGCCCGGCCGAAGTGCCACAATGCGCTGGCAGCCCGCCCACGGACGCCGCGCCCGCACACCCGGCAGCCCCCGCACGCCCGCCCCGAGGACTCCATGCCCGAACGCCGGGTCGGTCTGTGGCTGATCGGCGCCCTCGGCGGCGTCGGCTCGACCGCCGCCCTCGGGCTGGCCGCCCTCCGCCGCGGGCTGACCGAAACGACCGGCCTGGTCACCGCCCTGCCGCCGTTCGCCGGCCTGGACCTGGACGGCCCGGCCCGGTTCGTCCTGGGCGGCCACGACATCCGCCGCGGAACTCTGGCCGACAGCGTCGCCACCCTGGCCCGGCGGATTGGGGCGTTCGACCCGGCGGTCGTCGAGGCGTGCGTGCCGGACCTGGAGGCGTGGGGAGAGAACGTTCGCCCCGGTACGGCGGTCAACAGCGGCGACACGATCGCCGCGCTCGCCGACCGCCCCGACCTGCCTCGGGCCGACACGCCGCGCGGCGTCATCGAACACCTCCAGCGGGACCTGCGAGACTTCCGCGAGCGGCACCGGCTCGACCAGGTTGTGGTCGTCAACGTCGCCTCGACCGAGGAGACCCCAGACCCGCGGCCAGAGCACGAGTCGCTGGATCGGCTGCAAGGAGCCCTCGCCAAGTCCGACGCCGGGCTGCTGCCGGTCAGCTCGCTCTACGCCTACGCGGCGATCGACCTCGGCCTGCCGTACGTCAACTTCACCCCGTCCACGGGGTCGGCGCTGCCGGCCCTGGGGGAGCTGGCCGACCGCCGTGGCGTGCCGGTCGCCGGCCGGGACGGCAAGACCGGCGAGACGCTAGTGAAGACCGTCCTCGCCCCGATGTTCGCCCGGCGGAATCTGCGGCTGTTGAGTTGGGTCGGGCACAACATCCTGGGCAATCTCGACGGCCGGGTGCTCGCCGACCCGCGGAACAAGGAGTCGAAGGTCCGGTCCAAGGACCAGGTGATCGGCCAGATCGTCGGCTACCCGCTGCAGACGCACACGTCGATCGAGTACATTGAGTCGCTCGATGACTGGAAGACGGCGTGGGACCACGTCCACTTCCAGGGGTTCCTCGGCGTGCGGATGGCGCTGCAGTTCACCTGGCAAGGGTGCGACTCGGCCCTGGCCGCCCCGCTGGTGCTGGACCTGGCCCGGCTGACGCTGTTCGCCCAGCGGCGGGGCGAGGCGGGCGTGCTCAAGCACCTCGCGTGCTTCTTCAAGAGCCCGATGGGCGTCGCCGAGCACGACTTCTTCAAGCAGTTCGCGCTGCTGGAGGAGTATGTACGGCGGGCGAACTCGCCAGAGGCTCGCGGCTAAACCAGTCATCGCATGAAACTCGCGTTCTCGACGAATGCCTATCTGAACTTCTCGTTCGCCGAGGCGGTGCGGCGAATCGCGGCGATCGGCTACCGCGGCGTCGAGGTCATGGCCGACGTGCCGCACGCCTGGCCGGCCTTCCTGCTGCCCGAGCAGAAGCGGGCCATCCGCGACGCGCTCGCCGACCACGACCTCGTGATCTCCAACGTCAACGCGTTCATGATGAACGCCGTCAACGACCGCCGGCAGCGGTACTGGCACCCGTCGTGGATCGAGCCGGACCCACACTACCGTGCGATCCGCGTGGATCACACGAAGCGGGCCTTGACACTAGCCCGCGAACTCGGGGCGGCGTGCATCACGACCGAGCCGGGCGGGCCGGTCGAGCCCGGCGGGTCGTGGGCGGCGGCGCTGCGGCTGTTCGTCGAGGAGCTCAAGCCGGTCGCCGAGCACGCAGAAAAGGAGAGCGTGCTGCTGCTGGTCGAGCCGGAGCCGGGTCTCCTGATCGAGACGGCCGGGCAGTTCGAGGAGTTCATGCGGCATGTCGATTCGCCGGCCGTCGGGCTGAATTTCGACATCGGCCACATGTACTGCGTCGGCGAGGATCCGGCAGTGGCGTTGCGGCGGCTCGCCCGCTTCGTCCGGCACGTGCACATGGAGGACATCGCCGCCAGTCGCATCCATCAGCACCTCGTTCCCGGCAGTGGAGCGATCGATTTCGCCGCCGTCTTCGACGCATTAGGCGCGGTCGGCTACGCCGGGTGGGTGACGGTCGAGTTGTACCCGTACATCGACGACCCGGACGGGGCCGCCCGGGCGGCTTACGACTATGTGCGGCATGTTGCCGCGGGCCGCGACATGTCGCAGAATGGATCGTTGACCGGTCGAGGCTCACCGCCGGCGGCCGACCGGCCGTCGGACACCCGGAGATCCGCACCATGAGTCGCACCACGGCACGCCTCGCGGCGGCCGCCGCCATACTGACCCTCGCTTCGGCCGCGCCCCCGGCCGCCCGGGCGGAAGTCATCCTCGGCCCGGCGCCCACCGGGACCATCCCGAGTTACTACTGGCGGTTCAGCGGCGGCTATCCGGACAACCCGGCCGCGACCACGAACAACCCGACCTTTTACCAGCCGTCGCTGGACCTGTCCGGCGTCGGCTGGAAGCTCCCGGGCACCGGCGGCGCGGGCAGCGGCACGGCCTGGAACGTGACCATGATCGACAACATCCACTTCATCGGGGCTTGGCACGTCCACGACCTGAACGGCAACGTCCAGATGTCGATCGGCGACACGGTCAACTTCCGCCCGTCCAACTCGACGACGGCGATCGTCCAGCGGACCATCGCAAACCTTCAGCAGGTGCCGAATCCGGATAACACTTCGTCGGACGTCATGCTCGGCACGCTGTCGGCTCCGTTCACCGCCGCGGACCACATCGCGGCCTATCCAATCCCCGTCTCGCCGGTGATGGCCACCTACGCCCAGATGCCGCTGTTCGTCTACGGGCGGGAGTCGGCCGTCGGGCGGAACAACTTCAGCCCCACCACGATCGCGCCGCCGCCCGATGTCGGGACGGGACCGACCACGTCGTTCCTGTATGACTACGACCAGCCGCAACCCGGCGCGAACCCCGACGGGTTTCCGAGCACGGTCGGGCCGGACGAGTCCCACCTCGAAGGCGGTGACTCCGGCGGGCCGACGTTCATCCTGAGCGGGGGCCAGCTGCAACTGATCGGCGGCCATCTGGCCATCGCCAGCTATGCGGATGCCAACCTGCCGACGCCCCCCGGCGTGACCGACACCACCGCATTTTCCGTCGACTCGTTCCTGCCCTTCTACTCCGCCGAGATCGCGGCCCTGATCGCCGTACCCGAGCCGTCGAGCCTGGCGCTGGTCGCGGTCACCGTCGGCGGAGTGGCCACGGGGTGCTGGCGCCGCTGGCGGCGGGCGGCCGCCGCGACCATGCCGTGATACGGCTCTCGTCACGGACGCTGGCCTACGCCCGGCTGCTCCGGTTGCCGAACGTGTTCACCGCCCCGGCCGACATCGGTCTGGGGCTGCTCGCCGCCGGCGGGGCCGTGCCTTGGCCGGCGGCCGCTTTGTTGTGCGTCTCGTCTGCCGCCCTGTACTGCGGCGGCATGGTCTGGAACGACTATTTCGACCTCGAGCAGGACCGCCGTGAACGGCCGTTCCGTCCGCTGCCGTCCGGTGCCGTCACCCTGGCCGCCGCCATGCAGCTCGGCGTCGCCCTGCTGGCCGGCGGCTGGCTCGCCGCCGCACTCGCCGGCTTTCGGGGCCACGGCTTTGACCCGACGCCCGCAGTCGTGGCCGGATTGCTGGTCGCCGCCATCCTGCTCTATGACCGCTGGCTCAAGCGCACATCGGCGGGTCCGGTCGGCATGGGCATGTGCAGGTTCCTCAACGTCCTGCTCGGCTGTTCGGTCGCCGGCGACGCGGTCCCGTGGGGCTTGCGGCTGCACTTGGCCGGCGTGGTGGGCCTGTACATTGTCGGCGTGACGTGGTTCGCCCGCAGCGAGGCGCGGCAGAGCGAGGCACACCAGCTCCGCCGTGCCGCCGGCGTGATGGCCGCCGCCCTGGCGCTGGCCCTGCCGCTGCCGCTGCACCTGCCCGACGGAACGGCGTCGCCGCTGTTCCCCTACCTGCTCGTCGTGTTCGGCTTTGTGATCGGTATCCCGGCGGGGCGGGCGTGGGTCAAACCCGAGCCGGCCCGGGTGCAGGCCGCGGTCAAGCGCGCCGTTCTGGGGCTGATCGTGCTCGACGCCGTGCTGGCGACGGCCGTCGCCGGCGCGGGCGGGCTGGTGCTGCTGGCCCTGTTGCCGCCGGCACTGGTCCTCGGACAATGGCTGTATTCGACCTGAATCAGTCGGGAGGGCGAGG
>DASXAN010000896.1:0-11999 GCA_036406755.1 Gemmataceae bacterium | reverse complement strand
GATGACGAACGGCCGGACGATCAACAACAACTTCACCGCCACCGGCGGGACCCTGACTCTCGGGCTGGCGACAAGCCCGTCCACGCTGACCCTGTCCCCGATCCCCAACCAGACGCTGCTCTTCACCAACACCGGCAACACGGTCATCAACGACGCCATCCGGGAGGTGCCCGGGTCCGGGATCGCCACGGCGATCACCATCAGCGGGGCCGGCAACATGACCCTCAACGGGGTGATCAGCTCGGCCGGTCTGATCACGGTGAACACCACCGGCGGGACCAACGCGGCCCCGAGCCCCACGATCGCCTTCAACGCCATGAACACGTACACCGGCGGGACCGCGTTCACCGGCCCGGGGACGCTCGTCCCGGTCGTGAACAGTTCCAACGCCCTGCCCGGCCCGTCGTTCACGGCCGGGCCGTTCGGCACCGGGCCGATCATCGTCAACGCCGGCACCAATCAGCACTTTCGGCCGACCGGCGGCGACCGGGTGATCTCCAACGCGATCCTGTTCACGACCGGGATCGCCATGGACAACAACAACGGCGAGACGTTTAGCTTGACGCTCGCCGGGCCGATCACGATGACCAACAATCGTTTCATTTCCAACGGGTTCACGGCCGGGCAACAGGGTGGGGCGTTCATCATCGGCTCGGCCGCCGCCCCGAACGTCCTTACCCTGCCGACGACCTCAAACTTCACGCTCAGTTTCGCCGCCCTGAACGGTCCGATCATTGTCAACGACGTGATGCAGAATGCGACCGGCCAGAGCGATATCGTGAGCATCAACCCGAACGGCAACAACATCTGGGCCGTGGTCCTTAACGGGGCCAACACCTACAGCGGCGGCACGACGATCGGGGCGAACAACGCCAACTCCGGCGGCATCGTGCAGATCGGCGTCAACTCCGTGGGCAATCCCGGGGCGATCACGTCCGGCCCGTTCGGCACCGGCACGGTCACCATGAACGTCACCAACACCACCGGGCCGCCGCCCAACCTCCAGCCTGTCGGGGCCGACCGAACGGTGGCGAACGCCATGACACTGACGAGTGGGTTCTTCGCCACCACCGCCCCGGCGACGGCGACCTTGCCGAACCTCCCCGACCCGACCGGGCCGCACAACCTGACACTGACCGGGCCGATCACGCTGGGGACCACGAGCCGCGTCGTCACCAACAACATGGTGGCCGGCGTGGCGCTGACGCTCGGCGCGGCCGGGGCCTCGCCGGCCCAGCCGCTGACGCTCAACAGCCAGCTGGTCATCCAGAGCCAGCCGGGCGTCGCCGGGGCGAACGGCGGGGTGACGGTGATCAACGACACGATCGTCGACGGCGCCTCGGCGGGGAGTCTGCTCGTCCAGGGAGGCGGCACCGTCAACCTGACCAACGCCAACACCTACACCGGCGGCACGTCGGTCACCGGCGGCGTGCTGCGGGTCAACAACACCACCGGGTCCGGCACCGGGACCGGTGCGGTGGCCGTAACCGGCGCCGGCACGGTCGGCACCGGCGGCACCCTGGGCGGCACCGGCACCATTTCCGGCACGGTCACGATCAGCTCGACGACGGCCGCCAGCCAGGGCGGCACCGTCTCCCCCGGCAACAGCGCCGGGACGCTCAACGTCGCCAACATGGTCTGGAACCCGCTCGGCCAGTACACGTTCGAGCACGACACGGCCAACAGCGCCGCCGGCGGCGGGGTCAACGACCTGATCAACGGCACCGGGACGCTGGACCTGACCGGCCTGGCCGCCGGCACGTTCAACCTGAACCTGGTCCCGCTGACGTTCGCCCCGACGCCGACGCCGCAGACGTACACCCTGGCGACGTTCGGCGGCGGGATCACCCTCCCGGCCGGCCAGGACCCGTCGAACCTCAACAACCTGTTCACCTACAGCGGCTCGTTCACGACGCAACCCCAGGCGTTCGTGACCGGCAACCTTCTCCAGGTGTCGTTCACCCCGGTCCCGGAGCCGGCGTTCGTCCTGGCCGCGTGCGGCGGCCTGGCCGGGTTGGCCGGTTGGTATCGCCGCCGGCGGACGGCCGGCCGTCGGCCTGAGCCGGCCGCCGACGCCGACTCCCCGGACCGTGATTAGCCCCGCCGAGGGATGACCTCATGCCGCCCCGCCCGTCGCCCCGCGTCGCCGCCGCCCTGGCCGCCGCCCTGGTCGCCCTGGCCCCGCCGCCCGCCCGCGGCCAGTCCAGTTGGACCGGCGCGGTGTCCAACGCCTGGACCGACCCCGGCAACTGGTCCACGAACTCCGTCCCCGGCGCCGGCGGCACGGCCCAGTTCGACGGCCCCGGCAACGGCAACACGACCATCACGCTGGGCGGGGCCGCCCAGCCAATCAACACCGTCCTGTTCACCGGCAGCCCGGTGGCGTACACCCTCGGCAACACGGCGGGCGACGCACTCGGCTTCGACGCGGCCGGCGGCGCGATCACGGTCAACACCGGCGTGACCACCGCCCAGACGTTCGCCGCCGGCGTGGTCGCCAACGGGGCGCTGGCGGTGACCAACAGCGGCAGCCGCCCGGTTTCGTTCAACGGCGTGATCGCCGGCCCCGGCGCGATCACCTTCAGCGGCGCCGGCAGCCTCGGCACCGACACCGGCGCCGTCGCGCTGAACGCCCAGAACACGTACTCCGGCGGCACGTCGTTCGGCGGCTCGGCCCAGCAGCCGATCCGCATCGGCGTCAGCACGGTCCTGGACGGGACCGGGGCGATCGTCTCCGGCCCGTTCGGCACCGGCACGGTCACCTCCAATAACGGCACGCCCCAGGTCCTCCAGCCGTCCGGCGGCGACCGGACGGTCGCCAACCCGTTGACCTTCACCTTCGGGCTGTTCTTCGCCAACGACGCCACCGGTAACTTCAACCTGACGCTCACCGGGGCGAAGTCGCTGACGACCGCCAACCGTGTCCTGACGAACAACGTGAACGCCGGCGCGGTCCTGACGTTCGGGACGCCGGGCACCACCACCCTGTTCAACCTGGGCACCACCGGCGGCCGGACGTTAACGGTCCAGACCCAGCAGTCGGCGGCCAATGCCGCCCTCGGCGCCGGGACGCTGGTCATCAACGACGTCCTGGCCAACTCGACGAACGGGGCCAACGGCAACATCGTCGTGCAGAACAACGCCAACGTCATCCTGACCAACGCCAACACCTACGGCGGCACGACGTCGGTGACCAGCGGCCGACTGCTGGTCAACAACACGTCCGGGTCCGGCACCGGCACCGGGACGGTGACGGCCCGGGGCACCACGGCGAACACCGTCGGCGGCGGCACCCTGGGCGGGTCCGGGAGCATTGCCGGGCTGGTCAACATCGGCTCGACGACCGCCAACCAACAGGGCGGGATCATCGCCCCGGGCAACAGCATCGGCACGATCACCGTCGGCACCGGCATCCTCGCCGGGGCGCCGGCCATGTCGTGGAAGCCGTTCGGCAGTTACGCCTTTGAGCACCAGCCGGACGCTACACAGTTCAACGGCGGCACCGGCGGGCAGCCCAATCCGGGCACCGACAACGACCGGATCAGCGGCCCGACCGCCGGGCTGGACCTGTCCGGGCTGAACAACACCAGCTCGAGTACCCAATTCACGGTCAACCTGCTCCCGACGTTCACGACCAACGGGTTCACCCCGGCCGGGCCGGTGGCGTACCAGGCCGCCACCTTCCCGTCGATCGCCCTGCCGGCCGCCCCGACGACGCCGTTCGGCACCGTCAACCTCGTCAACGGGGTGACCAACGCGACCGACGTCACCAGCCTGTTCAACTTCACCGGGACGTTCGCCTCGCCGCCGGTGGCGGCGGTCAACGGGGGTGTGCTGTATTTCCAGTTCACGCCAGTCCCGGAGCCGGCGTTCGTGCTGGCCGCGTGCGGGTTCGCCGCCCTGGCCGGCTGGCGGCGGTGGCGGGCGGCGGGTGTTTGACAACGGCCGGCCGATCGATAACGATAGTGCGTATTATTCCCGCCGGCCGCCGCACGGACGCCGGCCCGGCCCGTGGTTCATTCGTCACCAGGAGGTTCGGACGCCGTCCGATCGTCACCGATGCCCCTGTCCCTCTCCCGCCGGGCGGCGGCCGCCGTCGCCTGGGCCTGTCTCGCCGCCCCGGCGCTGGCCGACTTCACGCCGACCTCCGGGACGGCCGAGTACACCAACGCGGCCAACTGGACCGGCGGCGTCATCAACGGCCGGTTCACCGCCGCCGGGACCAACAACCTGACCGTCACGTTCGCCCAGGACTGGCCGCAGACGGCCTCCGAGTCCGGGCTGCTGTTCAACAACGGCAACGGCACCGTCACCCTCCAGAGCGACGGCGGCACGGCCCGCGTGTTGACGCTGGACGGCGACATCACCACCGGCACCTCGACGACCGGGAACGTGGTGACCGTCGGCACCGCCGCCAACCCGCTGAACGTAGACCTCGGCGGGGCGAATCGGACCTTCAGCGTCGCCGGCGGCGACTCCCTCACCATCGCCGGGGCGATCAACGGGTCGGGGTTCGGCATCACCAAGGCCGGAACCGGCACCCTGTTCCTGACCGGCAACAGCAGCGGGGCCAGCGGCTACGGCGGGACGGTGACGGCCCTGACGGTCAACACCGGGATCGCCAGCGTCGCCGCGGTCAACGCCCTCGGCCCGCAGCCGGCCGCCCCGCTCACCAGCCTGATCGTCAACGGCGGGGCCACGTTCCAGTTCACCGGCGCGACCGCGTCGCTGGGCGGCAACCGCAACGTCGCCATCGGCCCCGGTAGCGCCACGTTCGACGTGCCGTCGGCCGGGACGACGCTGACCATTTCGGGGGTGATCGCCGACAACGGCGGGGCCGGCCGGCTGGTCAAGATCGGGGCCGGGACGCTCCAGCTGAACACGTCCACCAACACCTACACCGGCGGCGTCACCATCCAGCAAGGCGTGCTGGGGATTTCGAGCGACGCCCGCCTCGGGGCGGTGCCCGGGGCCGCCACCGCCGGGTACCTGGTCGTCAACGACGGGGCCACCCTCCGGTTCACCGGGACGACCACCACGACGGTCAACGCCGCCCGGGGCATCGCCATCGGGCCGGCGACCGGCAGCGGCAGCGCCATGTTCGACGTCGCGGACCCGGCCAACCTGACCCTCGCCGGCATCATCACCAATAACGGCTCCGGTACCGGCCGGCTGGTCAAGACCGGGACCGGGACGCTCACGATCACCACCAGCACCGACACCTACAGCGGCGGCGTCTCCGTCCTGGCCGGCATCCTGAGCTTCGCCAGCGACGTCCGGCTCGGCGCGGTGCCCGCGGCCGCCACCCCCGGTTACATCGTCGTCAACGACGGGGCCACGTTCCGCTCGACCGGGTCGAGCGTCACGATCAACGTCAACCGGGGCATCGCCGTCGGCCCCACGTCCGGCAGCGGGGTGGCCACCTTCGACGTGACCGGCGCCGACACGAACATCTTGAGGTTCGACGGGATCGTCACCGACAACGGCGGCTCCGGCCAGATCGTCAAGACCGGGGTCGGCATCTTCCGCCTGAGCGGGGCCAACACGTTCACCGGGGGCCTCGTCGTTACCGGTGGGACGATGCGACTGCAGAATGCCCAGGCGGCCGGCCTCGGGCCCGGCGGTAGTGGCAATACCTCGATCACCCTTCAGGGCACGGCCCCGATCCTGGAGCCGATGGTGTCCTCCTCGGGCACGGTCAACTACCCGGCCAATTTGACGGTGACGGCGGACGCGACCTTCCTCTCGGGCCGGAATTCGGTCGACACCACCGTCACGACCACCCAGTCCTTCGCCAGCCTGACGATCGGCGGCAACGCCGTGACCGTCGGCCCGGGGTCCAACGTCGCCGGTCAGACCGGCGCGAATTTCGGCTTCCGCATCGGCGGGACGACGACCCTGACCGGGACGCCGACGTTCACCGTCAACAACAACGGCACCGGCGTCGGCACGTTCACCCTCAACGGAGTCGTGTCCGGCGGCTTCGGCCTGACCAAGGCCGGCCCGGGCGTCATGATCCTGAACGCGGCCAACACATACGCCGGGCCGACGACCGTCTCTGGCGGAACGCTGACACTCGGCCCGGCCGCTTCGATCGCCAGCAGCCCGGCGATCGCCGTCGGCAGCGGGGCCACCCTGGACGTGTCCGCCGTGACCGGTGGCTTCACGGTCGGGTCGGCTCAGACCCTCAGCGGCAACGGTACTGTGGCCGGCGGCGTCGCCGTCGCCGGCACGGTTGCCCCCGGCGGCAGTATCGGCACGCTGGCGTCCGCCGGCATGACTTGGCAGCCGGGCGGCAACTACCAGGTCGAGCACGACCCCAGCGGGAGCGGAACGCCCGGCACCACCAACGACCTCATCAACGGCACCGGGGTGCTGGACCTGTCGGGACTCAGCCCCGGCAACCGGTTCAACCTCACGTTGTCGCCCACCGGCACATTCCCGGCGACCCCGGCGCAGCAGACGTACACGATCGCCACGTTCGCCGGCGGCATCACCGGCAGCGGCGGGCCGCTGGCCAACGGGGCCGACGTCAGCAACCTGTTCACCCTGGGCGGCAGCTTTGCGTCGGCCCCGGCGGCGTTCGCCACGGTCTCCGGCCCGGCCGGTGGGGTACAGTCACTGCAACTCACGTTCACGCCGGTCCCGGAACCGGCGTTCGTCCTGCTGGCCTGCGGCGGCGCGGCCGGCCTGGCGGCTTGGCGGCGGCGGCGGGCGTAACAACGGCTGGCGTCACCCCGCGGGGGCGGCCTACAATCGCCGTAGGCCGCCCCCGCGTCGTCCCAGGTGCCCGCATGGCCGCCACCGACCTCGTCGTCGCCCTCACCGGCGCCAGCGGCGCCCCCTACGGCGTCCGCCTGATCGACGTGCTGCTCCGCGCCGGCCGCACGGTCCACCTGTCGATCAGCCCGGCCGCGGTTCAGGTCGCGGAGCGCGAACTCGGCCGCACGGTGGACCTGGACCGGTTCGACCCGGCCGCCCTGCTCGGGGCCGATCCCGCGGGTCCGGGCCGGCTCGTCTACCACTACTACCGCGACTTTTCGGCCGGCATCGCCAGCGGGTCGTTCCTGACCGGCGGCATGGCCGTCTGCCCGTGTAGCATGGGCACGGCCGGGGCGATCGCGCACGGCCTGTCCGAGAACCTGATTCACCGGGCCGCCGACGTGCACCTGAAGGAGCGGCGGAAGCTGGTGCTCGTGCCGCGGGAGACGCCCCTGGGGCTGGTGCAGCTGCGGAACCTGGCGGCGTGTGCCGAGGCCGGGGCCGTCGTGCTGCCGGGCATGCCGGCGTTCTACACCCGCCCGCGGTCGGTGGCGGACATGGTCGATTTCGTCGTCGGCCGCGTCTGCGACCAGCTCGGCGTCGAGCACTGCCTGTTCGAACGGTGGGGGGATTCAAAGTAAACGAACCACAAAGGGCACAAAGAACACGAAGGAAGAACGACAAGCGAGAAACCAATGAAGAGCATCCTTTCTGGATTTCTTTGTGTTCTTTGTGCCCTTTGTGGTTCACCTTCCCCCGCCGCGGAGCGGCCGAACGTCCTCTGGATCACCTGCGAGGACATCAGCCCCCACCTCGGCTGCTACGGCGACCGCGACGCCCTCACCCCCAACCTCGACCGCCTCGCCGCCGGGGGCGTGCGGTACACCAACGCCTTCGCCCCGATCGGCGTCTGCGCCCCGTCCCGCTCGACGCTCATCCTCGGCATGTGGGCCCCGTCCGTCGGCACGCAGCACATGCGCTGCCGCGGCACGCTCCCGGCGGGCGTCAAGACCTACCCCGAATACCTCCGCGCCGCCGGGTACTACTGCACCAACAACGCCAAGACGGATTACAACTTTGTCCCCGACCGGGACCGGTGGGACGAGTGTAACAACAAGGCCCACTGGCGGAACCGGCCGAAGGACAAGCCGTTCGTCGCCGTGTTCAACATCCTGACCACCCACGAGGGCCAGATCCGCATGCCGGCCGGGGCGCGGAAGGCCGCCACCCTGCCCGCGGCCGAGCGGCACGACCCGGCGAAGATCGCCATACCCCCGTACCACCCGGACGTACCGGAGGTCCGCAAGGACTGGGCGCGGCTGTACGACCTGGTCACGGTCATGGACAAGGAGGCGGCCGGGTATCTGAAGCAGCTCGCCGACGACGGACTGGCCGACGACACCATCGTTTTCTTCTACGCCGACCACGGCACCGGCATGCCGCGGAGTAAGCGGTGGCTGTTCGACTCCAGCACCCGCGTCCCGCTCATCATCCGCTTCCCGAAGAAATGGCGGCACCTCGCCCCGTCCGGCCCGGGCACGACGAGCGACCGGCTGGTGAACTTCGTGGACTTCGGGCCGACGCTGTTAAGCCTGTGCGGCGTGCCGGTGCCGGCGACGATGCAGGGCAAGCCGTTCCTCGGCGCGCAACAGGCCCCGCCGCGGGAGTACGTGTTCGGCTTCCGCGACCGGATGGACGAGCGGTACGACCTGATCCGCTCAGCCCACGACAAGCAATTCAACTACATCCGCAACTACCGCCCGGACCTGCCGTGGTTCAACGAGCAGCACATCAGCTACCTGTATGAGATGCCGACGATGAAGGTCTGGCAGCGGCTGGCGGACGAAGGCAAACTGACCGGCCCGCCGGCCATCTTCATGGCGAAGACCAAGCCGATCGAGGAGTTGTACGACGTGCGGGCTGACCCGCACGAGATCAACAACCTGGCCGACTCGCCAGCACATCAGGCGACGTTGTTTCGGATGCAGGCCGCCTGCCGACGGTGGCAGGAGGAGATCATCGATCTGGGCTTCCTGCCCGAGGGCGACCTGCGGACGCGTTTCGGCAAGGAGCCGCCGTATGATGCGGTCCGTCGCGATCCGAAGCTGTACCCGTACGCCCGCATCCGAGACGCAGCCGAAGTCGCCTATTCGGCCCCCACCGTCGCGGGTGGTGTGGATCGTTTGTTCGAGTTGTTGAAGGACAATGACCCGGCCGTGCGCTACTGGTCTACGATCGGATTGGGGCACGTCCCCGCCGCGGTGGACGCCCTCAAGACGGCGCTGACTGATCCGGCGCCGACTGTCCGCGTTGCCGCCGCGGACGCCCTGTGCCGGCTCGGCCACACGGCTGACGCCCTGCCCGTGCTCCGCCGAGCCGCGACCGACGCGAATGAGTGGGTCCGGCTCCAGGCGGCGAACGTGTTGGACCGGACCCGTGACCGCTCGCCGGAGACGCTGGCGGTGTGGAAGAAGTTGGCGAAGGACTCCAACCAGTACGTCCAGCGGGTCGCGGAGTACGCCCTGGGCCTCCCCGCCCCGAAGGAGTGACGCGGTCCTGCAATCGCCGGCCCGGCCACGTCCGTCGGATGGGTAGACGCCGCGCCCGCCCTTTTCGGGGACTCCCCATGCGCTCGACGCTCCTCGCCGGCCTCGCCGTTCTGCTCGCCGGCCCGGCCCCGGCGGCCGACCTGGCTCGCGACGCCCTTGCCGTCCTGCGGGCCAACTGCCACCGCTGCCACGGCCAGGATGGCAGCCGCGAGGGCGGGTTCGGGGCCGTCCTCGACATAGCCGCCCTCCGCGAGCGCGGCCTGGTCGTCCCCGGCGACGCCGAGCGGTCGAAGCTGCTCCGCCGGGTCGTGAAGGGCCAGATGCCGCCGGCCGACGAAGCGCCGCGGCCGTCGCCGGCCGACGTGGCGGCGCTCAAGGCGTGGATCGACGCCGGCGCGCCGGCCCCCCCGGTCGCTGACGCTCCCAGCTGGCCGATCCCCGACAACGCCCGCCTGTGGTCGCTCGTCCTCGCCGACCTGGAGCGGCTCGACCGCCGGGCCCGCCGGTTCCAGCGGTACTTCACGCTGGCACCGCTCGCCCGTGCCGGACTGCCGGAATCCGCGCTCCAATCGTACCGCGTTGGCCTCGCCAAACTGCTCAACAGCCTGTCCTGGCACCCGCAGATCGCCGCCCTGCACCGCGTGGACCCGGCCGGGCTGGTCCTCCGCGTGGACCTCCGCGACCTCGTCTGGGACAACGCCCTCTGGACCCGCCTGCTCGCCGACTACCCGTACGGCGTCGTCGAGGACGGCGGCGCGTTCCGGGCCGTGGCCGCCAACGCCGCCACCCGCCTGCCCGTCGTCCGGGCCGACTGGTTCCTGGCCACCGCCTCCCGGCCGCCGCTCTACTACGACCTCTTGCAACTGCCGACGACGGCCGGCGAGCTGGAGCGGCAACTCCGCGTCGACACGGCCGCCGACATCCGCCAGGAGCGGGTCGCCCGTGGCGGGTTCAACGGGTCCGGCGTGTCGCGGAACAACCGGCTGATCGAGCGGCACGTCGGCCCGCACGGCGGCTACTGGCGGACCTACGACTTCGACGCCGTCTTGCAATTCAGCCCCCCGTCATTGACGGGGGGCAAACTGCTGCCCGACCGCCGCAACCTGTTCGCCTACCCGCTCGGCCCCGGCAACACCGACACGACGTTCAAGCACGCCGGCGGCGAGATCATCTGGCACCTGCCCAACGGCCTGCTCGGGTTCATGCTCGTCAACGCCAACGACGTGCGGATCGACAAGGCCCCGACGGCCATCGTCTCCGACCCGCGGCGGCCGGACCGGGCCGTCGAGCCGGGCGTCTCCTGCATGAGCTGCCACCTCGGCGGCATCCAGCCGAAGGCCGACCAGATGCGGTCGCACGTCGCCCGCAACCCGGCAGCGTACTCGAAAGCCGACGCCGAGATCGTCCGCGCCCTGTACCCGCCGGAAGCGGAGATGACGAAGCTCATGACGGCCGATGCGGACCGGTTCCGGGTGGCGCTGGAGAAGGTCGGCGGCCGGGTGACGGAGGCCGACCCGGTCAGCGCCGCGGCCGTGCGGTACGAGGCGGACGTGGACCTGCGGACGGCCGCCGCCGAGGCCGGGGTGTCCCCGGACGAGCTGCGGCGGCGGGTCAGTGCGTCGGAGGCGTTGGCCCGCAACTTCGGCCCGCTGCGCGTGGACGGCGGCACGGTCCACCGGCAGGTATTCCAGCAGGCGTTCGGCGACCTTGTCCGCGAGCTTCGGCTCGGCACGCTGGCGCCGACCGCCCTCGTGACCGGCAGCCTGCCGGACAACACCGGCGACCTGGACCCGCTCGAAGGCCCGTCGTCGCAGACCAACGCGGCGGCGTTCTCGCCGGACGGCCGGCTCGTGCTGTTGGCCAGCGCCGACCGGAGTGTGCGGCTGGTGGAAGTCGCCAGCGGCCGGGAACTGCGGCGGTTCGTCGGACACTCGGCCTCGGTCTGGTCGGTGGCGTGGTCGCCGGACGGCCGGCGGGCACTGTCCGGGTCGCTCGACGGCACGGTGCGGCTGTGGGACGTGGCAACCGGCCAGGAATTGCGGCGGATCGACGCCCACGAGGGGCTGGTTAGCGCGGTCGCGTTCCTCCCCGATGGCAAGCGAGCGCTGTCGGCCGGGTTTGATCATGCGGTTGTCGTGTGGGACTTGGACACGGGGGCGGAGTTGAAACGGATCGACAAGCTCGGCAGCGTCGTCCACTGCGCTGCCATTTCCCCCGACGGCGAGACGGCCGTGGCCGGCGGCGACCCGCTGGCGTGGCTGATCGACCTGACGACGGGCACGGTCCGCCGGCGGCTCGGCGGACACGGCGCGGCGGTCGTCGCGGCGGCGTTCGCCCCGGACGGCCGGCGGCTGGCGACGGCCGGCGACGACGGCACGGTCCGCCTGTGGGACGCGGAGAGCGGCCAGTGTCTGCGGACGCTCGGTGGCCACGTCGGCGGCGCGAAGGCGGTCGCGTTTCTCGACGGCGGGCGGCAGGTCGTGACCGGGTCTGGTACTGGCGAGCTGCGCCGCTGGACTGCGGGCGAGGATGCCGAACCGGTCGTGCTCGCCACTCACACCGCGCCGGTCGCCGGCTTGGTGATCGGCACCAGCGGGCAGGACGTGGTTTCGGTCGGTCGCGATTCCGTCGTCCAAGTCTCGCAAGGGATGGCCGCAGCGGAGTCAAGTAGGGTGGGGGGGGGGGGGG
>DASXAN010000895.1:0-1536 GCA_036406755.1 Gemmataceae bacterium | reverse complement strand
AGTGATCAGTGCCGTCAGGCCGCTTCGCTCTTTTCACGCCATCACCTGATGAATCGGCTCCGCACCTTCCACGCCGACCAGCTTCTGGTCCAGCCCGCCGTAGAAGTACGTCAACCGGTCCGGGTCCAGGCCCATCCGGTCCAGGATCGTCGCGTGCAGGTGCTTGACGTGGTACGGCGACTCGACCGCCGCGCTGCCCAGCTCGTCCGTCGCCCCGACGCTCACCCCGCCCTTGATCCCGCCGCCGGCCAGCCACATCGTGAACCCGTAGGCGTTGTGGTCCCGACCTGTGCCCTTGGCGTACTCGGCCGTCGGCTGCCGGCCGAACTCTCCCCCCCAGACGATCAGCGTCGAGTCCAAGAGGCCCCGCCGCTTCAGGTCGGTGAGCAATCCCGCGATCGGCTTGTCCGTCTCGCCGGCGTGCAGATTGTGGTTGGCGGCGATGTCGGTGTGGGCGTCCCAGTTGTCGTCGTTGTGCGCCCCGCCGGAGTAGACCTGGATGAACCGCACGCCTCGCTCGACCAGCCGGCGGGCGAGCAGACACTGCCGGCCGAACGTCGCCGACTTCTTGTCGTTGAGCCCGTACAGCTCGCGGACCTCGGCCGGCTCCTTCGCCAGATCGGTCGCCTCCGGGGCGGACGCCTGCATCTTGAACGCCAACTCATAACTGGCGACGCGGGCCTCGAGGGCGGAGTTACCGGGCCGCAGGGCTTGGTGGTCAGCGTTGTACTCGTGGAGCGTGTCGAGCAGCCGCCGCTGGGCCGACTCACTCGTGCCGTCCGGCCGCGCCAAATCGAGGATCGGGCTACCTAGGGTGCGGAAGATCGTTCCCTCGTACTGGGCCGGCATGTAGCCGCTGGACCAGTTCTTCGCCCCGCTGATCGGCCCGCCGCGGGGGTCGAGCATGACCACGTACCCGGGCAGGTTCTCGTTCTCCGACCCGAGGCCGTAGTTGAGCCAGCTGCCCAGGCTCGGCGCCCCGGACAGGATCTTGCCGGTGTTCATCTGGATCATGGCCGAGCCGTGGATCGGCGAATCGGCCGTCATCGAGTGGACGAACGCGATGTCGTCGACGTGTCCGGCGACATGTGGGAACAGGTCGCTGACCCACTTGCCGCACCGGCCGTACTGCTTGAACGCCCACCGCGGCTCGACGATCCGCCCCTGGTTCTTGTGCCCGCCGCGGCCAAAGGTCTTGACCGCCACCGTCTGATTGTCGCGGCCCTTCATGGTGGGCTTGTAGTCGAACGTGTCGATGTGGCTGGGGCCGCCGTACATGTAGAGGAAGATGACCGATTTGGCCTTGGCGGCGTGGTGCGGCTTCTTCGGGGCGAGCGGGTTGACGAACTTCGTCACGCCGTCCGCGGCGCGGGTCTGGGCGGCGAAGAAGTCGTCGCCGAGCATCGCGGCGAGCGCGACCGAGGTGAACCCGGCCCCCGTCTCCCACAGGAACTCGCGCCGCGTCCGCCCGCAGAAGTTCCGCATCCCATTCCCCTCAAAGCCCACCCGCGGCGGCGGGTGGGTCTTGGTTTACCC
>DASXAN010000894.1:0-2833 GCA_036406755.1 Gemmataceae bacterium | reverse complement strand
GTCAGCCCGACGTGTGATTTCCAAATCACGTCGGGCTGACGCCCCGACGCTCGCCGGTTATTCGATCAACCGTACCGACAGCCCCTCCGCTTTGCGGCGGACGTACGCCTCCCGCCGCTGTCGGTACGCCGCATCCAGTGTAGACAGCGGCCGCAACCCGGCCGCCGTCGCCACGTCGGGGTCAATCGCCCGCACCTTCGGCCGAATGCGGATCGTCGGCCTCTCCAAGTCGGTGACAAACTCCGGCCGGGCCTCCGTCAGCCGCACCCACCGGCATACCTCCGCGTCGTCCGACTGCCGCAGGTGTTCCCAGAGCGCCGCGTCGGTACCCCACAGGTCCTCGTCGGTCAGCACGCCGCGATCCAGCGCGGCCCGGATCGCCCGGGCGGCCAATTCATACAAGACCAGCTCGTGCGGGCTCGACCAGCTGGCGTCGTCGGCGGCCATGAACCGCTCGCCGAACATCCGCGCAACATCGGCGTCATCCACCGCCATCCGCCCGTCCACAACCACGAGGTGATCGAGGGCGACCGGCACGTCCGCCGGCGTCAGGACGCCGAGGGCCGAGCCATCGCGGAGGAAGTAGTCGAGCCGGTCGGCGCACAGCCGCGGCAGCGGTTGCTCCAGGAGCGAGAATGGCTCATCGTCAAGGAAGTCCCGCCAGTTCAGGCCGTGCCGACTCAGGACCGCCGGAACGTCCGTGCGGGCGACCCACCACTCTTTGCGCCGCTCGTGGTAGCTCTGCGTGCCTTGGTCATGGAAGACGTGGTCGATGACGTGGCTGAATGCCGTATGGCTGACGTCGTGCAGGAGGGCCGCCACCTGCTCCCGCAGCCCGCCACCGACCCGCCGGGCCAACAGCATGACGCCGACGGAGTGCTCATACCGCGTGATCGGCTGTGTGATGTTCAGTAGCGCTGTGATGCCGTGCTGGAGGACCCCGCGCAGCCGCCCGAGTGCCTCCGACGCGAGCAGGTCGAGCAGCACTGGCTCGGCAATCGGCTCCGGGCCGTAGATCGGGTCGTCGTACACCATCCGGCCTCGGCCCCTCCCCGCGCGGCGACGTTGCACTGTGATTGTAGGCCGGCCGTCAGCCGATTCGGACGGCGCATCGCTTGCATATGTTATTTTGTACACTATACTTGAGTCGGCAGAGCTGCCCGGCCTGTGATGCTGCTGACAGCGTCAACGGGCGAAACAGCCGCCGGCGGAGGTGTCGCAAAATGTCGGGTTCTATCGCACCCAACAACGGAAATCGTCTCACGCCGGACGCGAAATGTCCCAAGATGTCCCGAAATGTCCGCCCAGAAAAAGATGTTGTTTGGCGCCGCGGATGACAGTGTCTGAAAACGTCTGTTTTCGTCCACATTGCTGCGGACCGGCTCCTCACCGATCCATATGAATTCACCAGTCCCGCCGACCCGCCCGCCGTGAGAACCGCACCATGTCTACCTTGCACTCCTACGACCGCCGTACGTTCCTCCAGTCAGCCGCCGCCGCGACGTTGGCAGCAGTCGCTGGCCGGGCCCGCGCCGCGGAACGCCGCCGGCTCAAGGTCGCGGCCGTGTTCACCGAGTTCACCTACCGCAGCCACGCCCACGTCATCCTCGAGAACTTCCTCCAGCCGTACTACTTCAACGGCCAGGTGACCGACCCGGGCTGCGACGTCGTGAGTTTCTACGCCGACCAGCTGCCCGCCGGCCGGGACATGGCCCGCGAGGTGTCGAAGGTCTATAAGATTCCGCTCTTCCCGACGATCACCGACGCACTCTGTGTGGGCGGCAAGGAGCTGGCCGTGGACGCGGTGCTGAGCATCGGCGAGCACGGCACCTACCCGACCAACGCCAAGGGCCAGCACGAGTACCCGCGGAAGCGATTCTTCGACGACATCGCGGCCGTCATCCGCCCGACCGGCCGGGCCGTGCCGGTGTTCAACGACAAGCACCTGTCCTACCGCTGGGACTGGGCGAAGGCGATGTACGACACGGCCCGCGAGATGAACCTGCCATTCATGGCCGGCAGCTCCGTGCCGCTGGCCCAGCGCATCCCCCCGCTCGAAATCCCGGCCGGAGCGAAGATCACGGAGGGGCTCGTGACCCACGGCGGCAGCCTCGACTCCTACGACTTCCACGCCTACGAAGTGTTGCAATCGATGGTCGAGGCCCGCTCCGGCGGCGAAACCGGCGTGGCGTCGGTCCAGTACCTCGGCCCGGACTCGCTCCGCCGGGCGGCCGACGCCGGCCAGTGGTCGCCGGACCTGCTGCAAGCCGCCTGGGACGCGGAACAGCGCAAGGAAGGCCGGCAGACGCTGGACGAACTGTGGAAGTCGCAGCCGTGGGGCGTGCTGGTGCAGTACCGCGACGGCCTCCGCGGCCTGATCCTGAAGGTGAGCGGCGACGGGACGCGGTGGAACTTCGCCTGCCGCGTCGCCGGCGAGTCGAAGCCGCTGGCGACGAACTTCTACGTCGGCCCCTGGCGGAACCGGTGCCTGTTCAAGGCCCTGGCCCACGCCATCCAGACGCACTTCCGCGACGGCAAGCCGCCCTACCCGGTCGAGCGGACGCTGCTGACGACCGGGCTGGTGGAGGCCGGCGTCGAGTCCCACGCCCGCGGCGACCGGCCGTACGAGACGCCGCACCTGGACATCAAGTACACGCCCACGGACTACCGGGCGATGCGGGAGATGGGCGATTCGTGGAAGATCGTCACGGAGGCGACGGAGGAGGCGAAGGGGATCGACCGGCTCGGCAAGGCGATGCCGCCCCCCCCGCCGCCGGGGACCGAGGGCGGGTACAACCCGGTCCGCAAGAAGTAGGGTGGGGGGGGGGGGGGG
>DASXAN010000893.1:0-4273 GCA_036406755.1 Gemmataceae bacterium | reverse complement strand
CCCCCCCCCCCCCCCCACCCTACGCCACGCCGGCTGAGGGACAGATCCCATGCGATTCAACACCTTCACTGCCCTTCTCGCCCTTGGCCTGACACTCCCCGCCAGCGCCGGCGAGGCCAGAGCCAAGGTTCTGCTCATCGGCAAAGACCGCGACCACCCATTCACGACGCACGAGTACATGACCGATTGCGAGCTGCTCGCCCGCTGTCTGCGGCAGACGCCCGGCGTCGAGGCCGTCGTCAGCAACGGCTGGCCGGCCGACCCCGCCACCCTCGCCGGCGTCACCGCCATCGTCCTGTACACCCAGAAGGGTGGCAACGTCCTGTTCGCCACGCCGGCCCGGCGGCAGGCGGAGGAGCTGCTGGCCAAGGGCGTCGGCCTGACAGCCATCCACTGGGGCACCGGCGCGGACGCGGCGGCCGGCGGGCCGTGGCTGAAGGCCCTCGGCGGCTGGTTCCAGTCTCCGTCGCCATCACGTGTGCTCATCCGCACGGCCCCGATGCGGCGGCTGGACCCCGAGCATCCCGTCTGCCGCGGCTGGAAGGACTACGACCTCCGCGAGGAGTTCTACCTCGACCTGCACTTCGACCCGAAGGCCCACGCCGTCGTCGGCACGGCGATCGACGGCAAGGACTACCCGGTCGGCTGGACGTTCGAGCGGGCCGGCGGCGGGCGGTCGTTCGGGTTCGTCGGCGGGCACTTCCACGCCAACTTCGGCGAGGAGCCGTTCCGCAAGGCGGTCGTCAACGGCATCCTGTGGACCGCCAAGATCGAGGTGCCGGCCGGCGGCGCCCCGGTGGCGATCACGCCCAAGGACATGGAGCTGCCGCCGGACACGCGGCCGCAGAAGAAATGACCGCCTCGGCCAACCCCGTCCTCGACGCGATCCGCCGGCTGCTCGCCGACGCCGGCGTGCCGTTCCGTGAAGTTCAGCACGCGCCGACCTACACCTCCGAAGAATCGGCCAAGGCCCGTGGCGAGGAGCTGCGGACCGGCGGCAAGGCGCTCTTGCTCAAGACCGACGACATGTTCCGCCTGTTCGTCCTGCCGGCCGACCGCAAGCTCGACTCGGCCGCCGTCAAACGGCACCTCGGCGTCAAGAAGACGCGGTTCGCCACGGCCGACGAGATGAAGGACCTCACCGGGCTGGTCCCGGGCAGCGTGCCGCCGTTCGGCCCGCCCGTGCTGCCGTTCGAGCTGTACGTCGATGAGGCGATCCGGGCCAACGAGCGGATCGCCTTCAACGCCGGGTCGCTCACCGACTCGATCATCCTGGCGACAGCTGACTACCTCTCCGTGGCAAAACCCGCCGTCTTCGCGTTCTCGGCCCCGGCGTGACACCGCCAACTGCGGCGGCCGGCGCGCCGATTGCCGTTCGCCTTCTGACGGCCGACCGGGCCGAGGAAGGAGATGGCAATGGCGACCACGCCGGGCGAACGGCCGCAGTGGCGGGACGTGCTGGCCGAACACGCGCCCCTGCTCCTGCCGGCCGCCCACGACGGGCTGACGGCGAAGCTGATCGAGCGGGCCGGGTTCCCGGCCCTGCAGATCGGCGGGTTCGCGGTCGAGGGCGCCCGCCACGGCTTCCCCGACATCGACCTGACCCACTACGCCGAGATGCGGGCGGCAGTCCGCGACGTGCTCGAATCCACCGCCCTGCCCGTGCTCGTGGACGGCGACGACGGCTACGGCGACGTGAAAAACGTCACGCGCGTCGTCCGCGGCTACGAGGCGATGGGCGTCGGGGCCCTGTTCCTGGAGGACCAGAAGGCGCCGAAGCGGTGCGGCCACATGACGGGCAAGAAGGTCATCCCGGTCGAGGCGATGGAGGCCAAGATCCGGGCGGCGGTCGCGGCCCGCAACGGCCCCGACTTCTTCCTGATCGCCCGCACCGACGCCCGCGCCCCGCACGGGCTGGCCGACGCGCTGCGGCGGGCCGAGCGCTACCACAAGGCCGGTGCCGACGGCCTGTACGTCGAAGCCCCCAAGAGCGTGCGGGAGCTGAAGCGGATCGGCAAGGCGCTCGCCGGTATTCCGCTGGCGGTGACGATGCTGGAGGGCGGCGGCCAGACGCCGTGGACGCCGCCGGCCGAGCTGCACGAGATGGGCTTCTCGATGATCCTCTATCCGACGACGCTGCTGTTCCGGCTGGCGCGGGCGGTCGAGCGGGGCCTGGCCGACCTGAAGGCCGGCCGGCCGCTGCCGCCGGCCGACGCGGTGGATATGGATGAATTCGAGCAGATCGTCGGCATGCCGGACTGGTCGGCGATCGAGCAGAAGTACCAGCCGCAGTAAACCGATCACGCCGCCCGCTCGCCCGCGCTGCGGTCTCTGGGTCTGCGGCGGAACAACATCTTTTTCTGGGCGGACAAAAGCGGACATTTCCGGACACGGTCGATCCGCGGGGCAATAAACATCTTTTTCTGGGGGGACATTTTGGGACATTCTGGGACATTTCAGGCCGGGCGCTGACCCCGGGCCGCGAAACATCTTTTCCTGGGGCGACACCGGGCGACATTTGGCGACACCGCCGGTCGGGCACCGGTCGCGGCCGTGCGGCATCGGGAACGATGGGAACAACGCGGACATGGGCGCAGACCTCCAGCGCAACCGGCTTCGTGGCGGGGAAGCCAGCCAATGCAAATATAGTGTATAAAATTACAGTAACAAGAATGCCGTCACCGATTGCGAGTGATCGGTGTCTCGGGGGCGCGGGTGTCAGGGTCAGAAGTCGCCGACCGGCTCGCCGCCGTTTCGTGTGCCCAAAGCCCGCCAGGTGGCTTGCGGGATGGAGTTGGTGACGAAGCGCACCGAGCCGTCCATGAACAGGGCGTTCACGCCGCCGGGGTGGTAGCTGCGCGCCGTGATCGCCGCATAGCCGTACATCCCCCCACCGCCGGCCCAGTCCACGTCGTAGGTCTGGCCGTCGCCCGGACTGACGTACGGGACGTTCGTGTTCGGCGGGAAGACGAACGTCAGGCCGTTGAGCCAGTCCTGGGCCACGGCCCAGCTGGTGTGGCCCGTGGCGGCCGAGAACTGGCCGCCCAAGCCGGGCACGTCCGCCGGCGTGGCCGGTGCGGGCATGTTGGCGGGCAGGGTGGCGGGGCGGTTCCGGAGCGCCCCGAACGCCTTGGCGTCGGCCGCCCCGACGGTGCCGCTGGTCCCGTCGGTGATGTCGGTCAGCCGCACCCCGACCTGGCTGGGGTACCCGACCAGCGGGAACGCCCCGTTGCCGCCCTGGCCGGTCGGGTAGTACTGGACGAACCAGTCGCCGCAGCCGAACCCATAGGTGGCGGGGTAGGTGGGCGGGGTGCCGGGGCTGAGCTTGTCGCCCGGGTCGCTCGGACAGAGGTAGACGGCGACCCGCTGGCCGACCACGGCCGGCTGCGTCAAAGCCGACGCCTTGAAGTCGGCCTGCTGGTACAGCGCGGCCTGTTCGACGTACGGCAGCAGGCGGACGAAGGCCGAGAAGGGGTACCCCGGGAACGGGTTGGCGGGGGTCTGGCCCGACATTATCGGGGGCAGGAAGCCGTTGTTCGCATCGGCGAAGTTGTGGCAGGCCAGCCCAATTTGCTTCAGGTTGTTCTGGCACCGGCTGCGGGCGGCCGCCTCCCGGACCTTCTGCACTGCCGGTAGCAGCAAGCCGATGAGGATGGCGATGATGGCGATCACAACCAACAGCTCGATCAGCGTGAACGCGCGCAAGCGGGACCGCGGCATGGGCGGACCTCCACCGTCGGGGTGGTGACATCCTACCACCGCACTGGCGGCGGCGACAGCACCATCGACACGAAGGACCAGCCGAAGTGAACCGATCACGCCGCCCGGTCGCCCTCCCGGGCCTGCCGCGCCGCGGCGGTCAGCGCCCGGAACGCCCCCAGCACCGGCCGGCCGGCCGCCAGGAACAGGGCCGCCACCGCCGCCGCCACGTCCCACAGCGACTTCGCCAGCCACAGAGACGGCACGCCGGCCGGGGCGGTCAGCGTCTGCACCGTCGCCGCGTCGTCCGGGTCGGTCGCCGGGTACGACTCCGCCAGCCGGACGTCGGCCCGCAGCCAGGCCGCCTCGTCGGGCCGGTTCTGTTCCTCCAACCAGTCGGCGAACACCAGCCGCGGCAGCGGGTCGGCCGGCCGGTCCTGAATCGCGCGGACGAAAGCGAGGTGGTCTGGCGTCATGACCCCATTGTACGCCCGCCGGCGGCCCCTGAACGGCCCGCCCGGTTGTGTTACAATTGCTCCTCATGACTGGTGAGTGGTGGAGTGGTGGGGGGGGG
>DASXAN010000892.1:0-5633 GCA_036406755.1 Gemmataceae bacterium | reverse complement strand
CTCCGACCGCAACTCGCGGGCATCGGTCCACGGCTGCATCTGGTCGAGCAGGTCGCGGAGGGTCCGTTCGGTCTCGCGCTGGTGCTCGACCGCCTTCGGCAGCGGCCCGCCCTTGCGGGCGTCCGGCGGCACGGGCCCTTTTTCCTTTCGCGCTTGCGACAACAGCGGCTCGACCTGAGATAGCTCCTCGCGGTTCAACCGATCGAGTTCGGATGCGAGGGCGTCGAGCCGGTCGCGCTCGGGGGACCGTGGCAGCGGGTTGTCGCGCATCGCCCGCCGCAGCTTGTCCACCGCCGACTTCAGCCCTTCCTGCTCCGTGCCGAGCCGGCCGCGGAGTTGTTGCTGCAACTGTTCCGCCTGCACCAGCCGCTCCTGGTCGTCGGGCCGCAGGGTGCCGGTCTGCCGCCGCTGGTTGTCCGCGGCGGTCGTGCGGTTGAGGGCGTCGCGCTGGAGCTGGAGCATCTCCTTCAACTCCCGCTGCACGTCGGCCTCGGTCTTTTGCAGCTCGGTCAAGAGGGCGGACGGGCCGACGACGTTCAGCACGACCTCGTGACTGCGTCCGGGCGGCTTCGGCACCGTCACGTCGTCGAAATCGTCGGCGGCGACCTGGAGGGTGAGCGTGTCACCCTCGCGGAGTGGCCGGCCGTCGGCGTGGCGGAACTGGGCCAACTCAAGCCGCCGCTCGACCGGCACCTGTTGCAGCCGCAGCCGCAGCGGCGGCACCGGGGCGGCCGTGACCAGCCGCGGCAATGTCGAGCCGAGTGCTTGGTGGTCGTAGAGCGGCAGGTGTTGGGCCGGTTCGTCCTTGCCACAGCGGTATTCGAGCCGGACGGACCGGACGGCGAAGGTTGGATCGTCGACTCGGGCGACCAGCGGCAGCGTCGCGTCCGGCAGGACCGACAGGCTGTCCTGGCTTGCGGCCGGCCGTTCCAGGGTCACAGCCGGCGACGGGTCCACCTGCAGCCGCACGTCGAGCATGCGCCGGCCGCCCAGGCCCGTTTCGTCCTCGAACCGCAGGGCGTACAGGCCGCCGACGTACGGGCGGAACGTTAGCTCGAACCGCTGGCCGGCAGCGTCGAGCGTGGCCGGGACGCGGCCCCACACAGCCCGGCCGGCGGCCGACAGGCCGAGCACGTTCGCCGGGTTGGAGCCGCCGAGCGCGACCAGGCCGGCGGCCAGCGCCGGCCGCGGCGGGTCGGTCGCCAGTTCCACCCAGGCGCGGGCCACCGGGCGGTCGGTGGCCGCGCGGATGTGGACGAGCGTGCCGGTGACGCACTCGACCGCCCCGCCGCCGTCGGGCAGGTCGCGGGCCGGCAGGTCGGTGTAGGCCGGGAAGTCGAGGTGAACCTGCGGCGACGGCCGGCCGTCGAGCGGGGCCAGCTGCGGCGGCGGCAGCACCCGCACCGTCCGCCACGTCGTCTCGGCGTCGTTGGCCACCAGCCGGTAGCGGAAGTTCCGCGGCACCCGGTTGGGTTCCAGCCGGACGACGAGCGACCCGCCGTCGTCGTCGGCCGTGACGGCGACCGGCTGCTCGGTCACCGGCGTGCCGTCCAGAGCGAATCCGAACGTGGCCCGCTCGGGGATAACGCCGTCGAGCGTGCCGCGGAGGATGAACGGCTCGCCGCGGGCCAGCCAGTCCGGGGCCTCCAGCGTGAGCACCGTCTGCGGCGGCCAGGGGTGGTCGCCAAACGGGTCGACCAGCCGGACCAGCGCCGCCCGCGCTGCGCCGGGATAAAGGACGGCGAGTGGCAGGGCGGCGGCCAGCGCCGCGACGAGGCCGGCGAGGGCGCGGCGAGCGGGCCGGCGGTCGATGAGGTCGCGGAAGTCGCAATCTCCGGCCTCGCGGACGGCGTAGCGGCGTGTGGCGTGCCGTAGGTCGTCGGAGCCGTCCGGGTGCCGCTCGAACTGGACGGTGCTGGCGAGGGCGTCGTTGAGGGTCGGGAAGTGGTCCTCGACACGGAGGGCCAATGCCAGGTCGTCGCCGAGGTCGCGGAGCTGGCGGCGGAGGCGGAGCAGGGCGATGCCACCGGCCGCGAGCAGGCCGACGAGGGCGGCGGCGCGGACGAGGGCCGGCAGGTGGGTGGCCCGGTCGAGCAGGCCGAGGCCGACGGCCGCGGCGAGGGCGACGGCGACGGCGGCCAGGGCGGCGCGGACGAGGACGAGCCGCCGCCAGCGGCGGCGGAGGTCGGCGAGCCGGTCGCGGAGGTCGGGCGGCTCGGTCGCTGGCGCCAGGAGGAGCGGCATGGGTGCGGCACGCCTCAGGGGCGACGTAAGAGTCCCAGATCAATCAATCGCCGCCAACGCTCTTCGTGGTCTTGCACTTCGGATAACCGGTACACACCAGGTATGAACCGCGCGGCCCTTTCCGGAGTCCCATCGGTTTTCCGCAAATGTCACACTTAAGGTCCGTTGGTAACCCGGTGGGCTTAGGTGCTGCGACCGGCTCCCCGTCGGCATTGAAGACCATGACGGTCTTGCACCCCGGGTATCCGGTACAGCCTAGGAACGGTACGCGTCGCGAATACCGGAGAATCATTGGCCGGCCGCACGACGGGCATTCATAATCCCCGCTCCCCACGTGCGCCCCCGATCATAACAGGTGCCGCCGCTTCCGCAAAAGCCAGCCGCTGCCGGCCAGCGCCACCGCGGCCAGGTCATCGGCCTTCACGGCAGCGGGGCAATCTCTACGACCCCTCCCGGCATGACGTCGACCCGCAGCCGGTGTCCGGCCATCAGTTGCATTCCCAGCAGTGGTTCGTCGCCCATGGCCGACACCAACACCGGCCGCCAAACACCGTCCCACTCCACTTCCGCCGAATAAACGTCGAACTGCGTGACTGACCCGTCGGCCAGCACGGCGGCACTACTCGACTGAAGGGCTAGCCCCAGGGCGGTTACTGTCGCTGTCGGCAATGTGAGCGCCAGAGCACAACCCGAGTCGACCACCGCGTCCACTCCCAACTCCGCTCCGCCCGGCGCCCGTACACGCAGGCGGACAATGGCCTCGCAGCCGGCGTTTACCTCGCCCTGGATCATCCGTGCCGCCTGATCGTGTAGGCGGCCCGCCGACCGGCCCTCATGAGCCAGAAACGGCCCGCCGGGTTGCGAGTTCGTAGCCGCATGATGGCCGTGTAGTCGTCCTCGTTGATCTCGTAGTCGCCGGTGTCGATGGCGATGGCGACGAACTTGCCATCATCCTCGGGGCGAAGCGCCGGCCGCACCCGGCGGTCGTAGACCTCGTGCCCCAAGCGGGCGACTTCGTCACGGCTACGTTGCGGTTCGGCGGCGGACATGGCCACTCCTCCGGGCGGTTTCCCCGATCATAACAGTTGCCGCCGCTTCCGCAAAAGCCACTCGCCGCCGGCCAGCGCGATCGCCAGCCCGAACACCGCCGGATGATTCCACAACGGCCACGGCGGCCGCGGCTGGTTCAACGTCACCCGCGGCAAGGGCGGCAACTCCTCCGGCAACCGCTCCGCATCCGCCAGCGTGTAGAACCGCCCCCGGCTCACCAGCGCGGCTCGCTCCAGGTCCGGGCGGTTCATTTGCAGCCGGTCCATCTCGCCCGGCGGCGGCAGCACCGTGGCGGCCGCCTGCGGCTTCGCCCCCGGCGGCGTCGGGGCCGCCAGCCAGAACTTGTACGCCCCCTGCGACGTCCGCGTCAGTAATGCTTCATACGTCGCCCGGCTGCCCTCCAGTTTCGCCAGCCGCAGCGTCTGCGCCTCGACCTCGCCGTTGGGGGCGACAAACTCGGCCGTCACCTGCACCGCCACCTTCGCGTCCGGCGGCGGCACGTCGTCCGGGAACCGCACCGTCAGGCGGATCGGCTCGCCCTGGCGGTACGGCACCTGCTTGTCCGTCCGCAATTCGACCCGGCCGAGGCGGGTCCGGGCCAAGTACTTGACCGCCTGAAGCCAGAACTGGTTGTACCGGCCCTCGTCCTCCCGCAGCCGCCACCGCCACGACTCGTCGAACCCGAAGTACATCGCCCGCCCGGCCCCCGCGAAGTGCTGCACGGCTAGCGGCTCCGCAGCGGTCGCGCCGGCCGCCGGACGGACTGCCAACACCTCAGCGGCCGGCTTCGGCTTGTACGGCCCCGCCGACCAGTACAGCGGGGCGAGCCGGTCCCAGATGGCCTGGTTGTCCGCCTCGTCCGGGACGAACCGGAATAGCGGGTGCATCCGCCCCACCGGCGTCAATTGCAGCCGGTAGCCGTCTATCCGGTCGCGGTCGTCCGGAGCGGCGTTCGCCGGCACCTCGACCGGCAGCACGTCGGCCAGCGGCGTGTCCCGGTAGGCGTGCGGCGTGAACTGCGCCCCGGCGATGACGAGTAGCCCGCCGCCCTTCTCGCGGACGAAGTCGGCCAGCCATTGCAGGTGCTTCTCGCCGAGCTTCGGGTGCCGCGGGTCCACGTCCCCGAGGATCACGAGGTCGTACTGATTGAACAGGTCCTCCCGCGTCGGCGGGAACGCCTCCACGGCCGAGCGGTCCTCCTTGGCGTAGTCCGGGTCGGCGTCGGCGAGCAGCACCTTCAGGTCGATCGTCTTGTTGGCCCGCGTGGCCGCCGACTCGCGCTCCAAGAGCGTCTTGAGGAACCGGTATTCGTACCGCGGGTAGCCCTCGACGTAGAGCACCCGCGTCTTCTGGAACTCGGCGACGTAGACGCGGCGGGTCAGGCGGTTGTTAGCCGGGTCGGTCTCGTCCGGCTGGGCCGGCACCTCGATGACGTACTCGCGCTCGCCGGGGCTGGTCGGCGTGTGTGTCAACCGGACGCGGACCGGCTTGCCGGCCGGGTCGAGCGTCACATCCTCGCGGGCCAACTGCTTGAGTTGGTCGCCCTGCCGCTCCGATAGCGTGACCGGCACGCTCCGGGCCTGGAGACCGCCCTTGGCCGTCAGGCGGGCCTCGAACACGAGCCGGTCGTGGACGTGGACGGCGTCCTCGACTTGCAGGTCACTCAGGATCAGGTCCCGCGGCTCGTGGGCGTCGCCCAGGCCAACGAAGTAGAGCGGCACGCCCGCCTTGGCCGCCTGCTGGGCCGCTTGCACGAGGTCGTCGCCCTCCGTGGTGACGCCGTCGGTGAACATGACGACGCCGGCCAGGGCCGACCCGCGAAACTCCTGCAACACCGTGCGGACGGCCGTGCCCAGGGCACTGGCCGGGCCGGTCGGTCTTAGCGTGCGGACGGCGGCGGCGCCGGTGTCGCGGTCGGCGGAAGAGTTCAGCTCGGCGAGCCGTTCGATCCGGCCGGAGCAGTGGAAGACGTGCAGCTTCGCCTGGCGGGCGATCAGGGCGTCGAGCCAGGCGGCGTCGCCACGGGTGACGAGCGCCTGGGCCAGAGCCAGCCGTTGCGCCGCGGGCAGGCCGGCGGCGCGGGCCAGCTCGTCAGCCTTGGCCTTCACGGCCGGGTCCTGGTAGTCGTCTGGGTGGCTCATGCTCTGTGAGTCGTCGATGAGTAGCACCAAGTCGGGCCAGCCCTCGCGCTCGAAGAGCAGCCGCACCTGCGGCAAGAGCAGGCCGAGCGTCAGCAGGACCAACGCAGCCCTGAGGCAGCAGGCAGCAGGCAGCGGGCAGCAGGCAGCAAAACCGAAAAGACCTCTTCGTTTTCCGCTGCCTGCTGTCCGCTGCCTGCT
>DASXAN010000891.1:0-3153 GCA_036406755.1 Gemmataceae bacterium | reverse complement strand
GGCGGGACGGGGCGCAATTTCTTGTCTCGCTCCCCGTTGCGACGGTGCGAAAAGGCAGTATAACGGAAGCGTTGTTCGCAGGACGGTCGGGAAGAGACTCCTCCGTATCGATCGCAGGCGGCGGAGGCGGGGGGCGTGTTGTATGCAGGCGGTGCGAGGAACGGCGATGGAAAAGAAGCTTTGCATCGCCTCGATGGTTATCGCCGGACTGCTCTTGCTGCTGTTCTTGCTCGACCTCATCATCGGCATCCCGTTCGGCGGCGGCTCGACGTTCATGCTCATTGACATCGTCGGCGTCCTGGCCGGCGGCATCCTCCTGTACCTGTCCTGGAACGCCTTGCGGGACCTGCTCTGAGTCAGCTTTTCGCCGCCAATTCCACCAGCGCTTGTAACAGCCCGTCGGTCGTGTACTCGTGCGCCTCGGCGGCGACCGGGTAGCCCAGCGCGGTCACCGCGGCGCTCGTCACCGGGCTGATCGTCACCAGCCGCAGGTCGCCGGCGTGGGCCCGCGCCCGGCCGATCTCGTCGAGCGACCGCAGCACCGCCCGCGCGACATTGGCGCTGGTCAGCGTCACGAAGTCGATTTCGCCGCGACGGATGGCGTCGTGGACCGGGCCGTCGGTCGGAATGGCATCGGTCTGCCGGTACACGGCTACCTGATCGACGGCGGCGACCTTGGACAACTCTTGCCGCAGCACGTCCCGGCCGCGGTCGGCCCGGGCCAGGAGGATGCGCTTGCCCGCCGCCGGTTCGGCGAGGGCGGCGGCGAGTCCTTCGGAGCGGTACTCGGCCGGCACCAGGTCGGCATTGAGGTGGAAGGCCCGCAACGCCTCCGCCGTGCCCGGGCCGATTGCCGCTAGCTTCAGGCCGGCGAGGGCCCGCAGGTCGCGGCCGGTTTCGCGCAGGCGGCCGAGCAGCATCTGCACGCCATTAGCACTGGTGAACGCCAGCCAGTCGTACTCGCCGATCCGGCCGAGGTATTCATCGACCTCGCCCCAGTCCGCGGGCGGCAGGATGTCCACGGCCGGTAGCACGAACGGTACCGCCCCGAGCAGTTCCAGCTTCCGGACTAGATCGCCGGCCTGCTGCCGGGGCCGCGTCACCAGCACTCGCTTGCCGAACAGGGGCCGGGCCTCGAACCACGACAGCGCCGGGGCCAGCCCGACGGCCGGGCCGATGACGATCACCGCCGGCGCCGACAAGCCGGCAGCGCGAACGGCGTCGGCCAGACCGGCGAGCGTGCCGGTCACCCGCCGCTGGTCGCCGGTGCCGGCCGTGGCGACGACCGCGGCCGGCGTGTCCGCCGGCTTGCCGTGCTCGATCAGCATGTTGGCGATCAGCTCCAGCCGGGCCATGCCCATGTAGACGACGACGGTGCCGGGGAATCGGGCCAGGGCCGGCCAGTCCAGGCCTGGGCCCGGCTTGGTCGGGTTCTCGTGGCCGGTGACGAAGGCGACGGCGCTGGCGGCCGAGCGGTGGGTCAGCGGGATTTCGGCAGACGCCCCGGCCGCCAGCGCCGCGGTGACGCCGGGGACAATCTCGTACGGGACACCGGCTGAGCGCAGTTCCTCGGCCTCCTCCGCCCCGCGGCCGAACACGAGCGGGTCGCCCCCCTTCAGCCGGACGACCATCTTGCCCTGCCGTGCGGCGTCGATGACGGCCCGCACGACAATCGGCCACCGCTGCGGGTGCTCGCCGGGCAGGTCGGCGACGCACCGCCGCTCGGCCCCCGGGTTGGCCAAGTCCAACAGCCGGGGCGGTACGAGCTTGTCGTAGATGACGAGGTCGGCCAGCCGCAGGCACTCGACGGCCCGGAGCGTCAGCAGGCCCGGGTCGCCCGGCCCGGCCCCGACCAGGAACACGCGCGGCGCGGCGGGGGTGGTCACACTTCAACCAGTTCGTCGGACTCGGACTCGGGGACGTCGAACTCGGCCGGGCGGCGCCTCGCCGCCATCCGGCACAGGTAGATGCCGAGGAAGTACAGGCCGACCATCGGGAACCACAGGGCGAACCAGGTGACGAAGTCCGTCGTCGGCGTGATGATCGCGGCGAACACGGCCAGGACGAACACGGCGATCCGCCACAGGCTCAGGTACTTTTCCACCGTCATGATGCCGATCCGCTCCAGCACCATCATGACCAGCGGCGTCTGGAAGGCGACGCCGAAGATGACGGGCAGCCAGATGGCGAAGCTGAGCCATTCGTTCAGCCGCAGGTCCGGGGCGATGCCGAGCCACTCGTTGAACCACAACAGGGCCTCGATCGACCGCGGCAGGACGGCGAACTGACACAGGAACACGCCGCCGAGGAACAGCCCCAGGCTGATCGGCAGCCAGTAGTGGACGAGCCGCTTTTCGTGCGGATAGAGGCCCGCCGCGACGAACGACCACATCTGCCAGAACACCCACGGGCTGGCGAGGACGAACCCGCTGATGAAACTCACTTTGAAGTAAACGACCATCGACTCCTGCACGGACAGCGCGGTCAGCTCCGGCGGGCGGACGAAGTTATTGACGGTCCGATTCGCCTTGTACAGTTCCAGCGGTGACAGATACGCCTCGAAGTACTCAATCTCGTCACCCGCGTCTGCCGGCGGCTTCTGCCCCAGGAAGGCGGCCCGCTGGGCGGGGGTGAACCCGAGCTTGAACGGCTTCGGCTTCGTCGCCTCGACGGCCACCGTCTTGTTGTCCTTCGCGTCCTGTTCGAGCTTCTCCAGCCGGCGGTCGTAGAAGGCGACCAGCTGCTCCCGGACCGGGGCGGTAATGACCGCCATCATCGGCCGGCCGATGCCGAGCCAATCCCATCCCAGGCTGGCGCCAACCGCGTCGAGGATGAACCCCATCGTAACGATCAGTACGAGTCCTTTGATCGCCCGGATCAGGTGGGTGCGAAGGTCTTCGATGTGCTCGCCGAAGCTCATCCGCGTGTCGGCGAACAGGTCCTCGGAGTAGTCGAACCGGTCGGAGGGCATCGGTGAACGGTCCTGCGAGTGCGGGGCCGTGGGAGAGCCGCCGGAGCAGGCGGTGCGGGGCGCCGTCAGGTTGGCGTTATCCTAGCGATTCCGGCAATTAACCTCAACGGTTCGCCGCGACGCGAAGCGGTTAGCCGCGACGCGGAGTCCGCGGAGCGGAGCGCGAGGGCGCTGCCGCGCTC
>DASXAN010000890.1:0-5748 GCA_036406755.1 Gemmataceae bacterium | reverse complement strand
CCCCCCCCCCCCCCCCCACCACTCACCAGTCCTCACTTTGGTTTGCAATACGCCAGCGCCATCAGCGCGTACCCGGTCACCAGGTTCGGGTCGCCCTCCATCCACCGGTCGGTGTCGTTGACCCACGACCCGTCCGGCCGCTGCCGCTTCGCCAGCGCCGCGGTGATCTCCGCCCGCCAGTCATGCGCCACGCCGTTGGCGTCGGTGAACCGGTCCTCGCCGAGCGCGTCCAGGCACTTGGCCATCGTGTGGTAGTAGTAGTAGAGGCCCCGGTGCTTGAGCGGCTCCGGCATGCCCGGATTGGCGTCCACCGTGTAGTGGTGCCGCAGCCAGTCGATCGCCTTCTTCATCCGCGGGTCGTCCTTCGACACGCCGCAGTAGATCATGCTCTTGACCCCGGCGTAGGTCATGGACCCGTACCCGGGCAGCTCGCCGGGCGGGGCGTCGGTCTTCGTCTCGCCGCCGCCGGCGGCGGTGTAGATGAAGCTGCCGTCGTTGATCTTGCCGGCCCACGGCTGGTCGTTGGCCTCGGACTTGAAGTTCTGGCAGCGGCTGACGAACACCAGCGCCCGCTGCAATGCCGGGTCGTCCTTCGGCACGCCGGCGGCCTTGAGGGCGTCGAGGAAGATCTGCGTGTTCGACAGGTCCGGGCGGGACTTGCTGTCGTACCCGGCCCCGCCGTAGAACGGGTCCTGCGGTGACTTGCTTTCGCCCTCGTCGAACTGGAGCTTCTTCAGGTACTCGGCCGCGTCGCCGACCACCTTGCGGTACTTGTCCGGCCGGTGGGCCGCCTGCAGGGCCATGACGTTGACGCTGGTGACGTAGTTCAAGAGCTGCGGCCGCGGGCTGGACCCGGCGATGTGCCCGGCCTTCTCGTTGATGAGCGACTCGATGTACGTGAGCGCCTTGGCGGCGGTTTCGTCGTCGGCCGTGACCCGGCCGGTGTGGAGCATGCCGGTCAGGACGATGCCGGTGACGCCGGGGCTGCGGTCCTGGCTCCAGCTGCCACCGGCGTCCTGGTGGGCCTTGAGGTAGTGGATCGCCTTGTCCACGGTGGACTGCCACTGCCCGCCGTCGGGGGCGGCGGCCAGTGCCGCGGTGGCGACCAGGGCGGCGAGGCTGAACGCGAGGGTGCGCATCGGTATTCCTCTTCGCTGAGGTGTCTATCCCATCATACCAAAGAGACGAAGACCCGCCCCGATCCGAAGCACCCCGCATTGACCGCCCCGGCCCGAATCTGGCATGATGCCGGCCCCGAGTGCGCCCCCGACACCCAGGCAGGATGCCCCGCGATGTCGTTCCCCGCCGGCCGACTGGCCCCCGCCGTCTGGCCCACCGCCCTGCTCCCCGGCCTGCGGCTGCTCTGGACCCGCACCCTGTTCCCTGGCACGGCGGCCGTCGATCCCGGGCTCCGCCTCCGCTCCCTGATTCTGCTCGTCGTACTGCCGGCGGTCGCGCTGTACCCGCGCCTCGACTTCCGCCTCTTGGAACCGGACGAGGGCCGGTACGCCGAGATCGCCCGGGAGATGCTCGTCCGCGGCGACTGGGTCGTGCCGCACCTGCAGGGCGAGCCGTACCTGGACAAGCCGCCGCTCCTGTACTGGCTGGTCGTGCTCAGCTACAAACTGTTCGGCGTGCACGCCTGGGCGGCCCGGCTGGTGCCGGCGGTGGCGGTCCACGGCACGATCCTGGTGACGTACCTGTTCGGCCGGCGGCTCGTCGGCGAGCGGGCCGCCGTTCGCGGGGCGGTGCTGCTGGCGCTGACGCCGGGCCTGGTCGGCATGGGCCGGCTGCTGGTCCTGGATGGGTTACTCACCTTCTGGGTGACGCTCGCATTGTTCGCGGGATACTGTGCCTATCAAGCCCACCCGCGGCGGCGGGTGGGTCGTTTCCTCCTCTGCGCGACCGCCTGCGGCTTCGGCATCCTGACGAAGGGCCCCGTCATCCTCGTCCTCGTCATCATCCCGCTGCTGCTGCACCGCCGGCTGACGACCGGCTCCTTCGGCATCCGCCCGCGGACCGTCGCCGCGTTCGCCGCCGTCGTCATGCTCATCACCGCCCCGTGGTACGTCGCCGTGTCGCTCGCCCGGCCAGACTTCGGGGCATACTTCTTCCTCAAGCACAATTTGCAGCGGTTCCTGTCGCCGTTCGACCACCTGGAGCCGGTCTGGTTTTACGCCCCGGTCGTCCTCGGCGGCCTGATGCCGGGGACGCTCCTGCTCTGGGGCTTCGCCCGCTGGCTGCGGTCCGGCGACGCCGACGCCGCCCGCGGCCGGACGCCGGCGGTCGGCTTCTGCCTGCTCGCCGGCGGCTGGTGCGTGCTGTTCTTCACCCTCTCCGGCAGCAAGCTCCCCACCTACATTCTCCCCTCATTCGCGCCCCTGTCCCTCGCGCTCGGGTGCTACTGGGAAAGCACCAAAATCCAAGCACCAAATCCCAAACCCCAGGCCGGACGGGGTTCGGGTTGGGATTTGGTGCTTGGGATTTGGTGCTTGCTGCTCGTCTTCGCCCAGGCCGTCGCCCTCCCCTGGTACGCCGAGCTGCGGTCGCCGATGGGGGCGCCCGCGACGGAATTGCGCTCCCTCTGCTCCGACCCGGCCACGGCCGTCTGCTGCTACCCGCGGAACTGCGATTCGGCCGCGTTCTACCTCGGCCGCGATGACCTGCGCCCGACCCGCAGCAAGTTCGTCCACCTGCTCGTCGCCGACCTGCTCACCCGGGACCGCACCGTCGTCCTGTTCACCCACAACCACTCGCTCGCCGCGCTGAAGTTCGCGCTGCCGCCGGACCTGCGGGTCACGCACGAGGTGTCGTGCCGGCGGCGGGTGCCCGGCCCGGCGTTCCTGACGCCGCTGATCGGCGAGACGCCGTGGGGCCTATGCGACGTGGCCGTCATCGAGCGCACCCGGCCCCTCCCACCCGCGGACGGCCGGCCATGAGCGGCGCGACCCGCACCGCCTGGGGGGTGGTGGCCCTCCTGTGGCCGGTGGCGCTCTTGAACTACCTCGACCGCCAGATGCTGGCGGCGATGAAGTTCTCCGTCATGGCCGACCTGCCCGACATCGCCACCGACGCCAACTGGGGCTACATGCTCGGCCAGTTCAAGTGGGTGTACGCGATCCTCAGCCCGGTCGGCGGCTACGCGGCGGACCGGTTCAGCCGTCGGCTCACCATCTGCGGCAGCCTGTTCGTCTGGTCGGCCGTGACGTGGTGGACCGGCCACGTCACCGGCTACGCCGAGCTGCTCCTGGCCCGGTCGTTGATGGGCATCAGCGAGGCGTTCTACCTGCCGGCGGCGCTCGCGCTCATCACCGACTTCCACACCGGCCCGACGCGGTCCCGGGCCGTCGGCCTGCACCAGATGGCGATTTACTGCGGCGTGATCGTCGGCGGATTCGCCGGGTACGTGGCCGACGCCCCGGCCCTCGGGTGGCGGTCCGCGTTCGACGCCTGCGGCCTGTTCGGCATGGCCTACGCCGTACCGCTGGCGGTTCTGCTGCGGGACGCGCCGCGGGCCGGCGCTGCCCCAGCCCGACCGTCGCCGCTCCGGGCCATCGCCGAGCTGGCGACCAACGTCTCGTTCGTGCTGCTGGTGCTGTACTTCACGCTGCCGGCCCTGGCCGGGTGGGTGGTGCGGGACTGGATGCCGGCCATCCTCAAGCAGCAGTTCAAGGTCGGCCAGGGGCCGGCCGGCGTGGCGGCGACGCTCTCCTGGCAGGCGGCCGCGATCGTCGGAGCCCTGGCGGGCGGCTGGGCCGCGGACCGGTGGGTGCGACGGACCGACCGCGGCCGCATTTACGTCAGCGCCCTCGGCATGGCCCTCATCATCCCCGCCATCATCGGCGTCGGCACCGCCGGGTCGATTACTGCGGCCGTGGCGTTCCTCGTGCTGTTCGGCCTCGGCTGGGGTGCCTTCGACTGCAACAATATGCCCATCCTCTGCCAGGTCGTGCGGCCGGAGCTGCGGGCTACCGGCTACGGCGTCATGAACCTGGTGAGCATCAGCTGCGGCGGCCTGGCCGACTGGGGCTTCGGCGCCCTCCGCGACCGCGGCGTGCCGCTGGCCGTGATCTTCACGACGTTCGCCGGCACCGCGGTCGTGTCTGTCGTGCTCGTACTGCTCGTCCGGCCGAACACGGACCTTTCCGCCCCGGACCGACTGCCATGACCGCGAAGCTGCACGGCCTCGTTGCCGCGACCCACACCCCGTTCGACGCCGACGGCCGGCTGAACCTGGCCGCCGTAGAGGCCCAGGCCGGGCACCTGATCCGCACCGGCGTGACGACCGCGTTCGTCGGCGGCAGCACCGGCGAGTGCCATTCGCTGACCGTCGAGGAACGGCTCGCCCTGGCGGACCGGTGGACGGCGGTGGCGAGGGGGACGCCGCTGCGGATCGTGGTCCACGTCGGCGGCAATTGCCTGGCCGACGCCCGCACGCTGGCGGCGCATGCCCAGTCGGTCGGGGCCATGGCAATTGCCGCGCTCGCCCCGAGCTATTTCAAGCCGGCGACCGTGAACGACCTCGTCACCTGTTGCGCGGACATCGCCGGGGCCGCCCCCGGCCTGCCGTTCTACTTCTACGACATCCCGTCCATGACGAGCGTGCGGTTGCCGATGCCCGAGTTCCTGACCGTGGCCGCCGGACTCATCCCGACGTTCGCGGGCATCAAGTTTACGAATCCGGACCTGATGGCATACCTGCAGTGCCTTCGCATCTGGAACGGTTGGTGCGACGTGCCGTGGGGCATTGACGAGTGGTTGCTAGCGGCGCTCGCCGTTGGCGCGGTCGGGGTGGTCGGGAGCAGCTACAACTTCGCTGCGCCGGTCTACCGGCGGCTGATGGCCGCGTTCGCGGCCGGGGACCTGACGGCCGCCCGCCGGGAGCAGTTCCGGTCGGTGCAACTCATCGAGGTGCTGTCCGGGTTCGGCTACATGGCGGCGGCGAAGGCGGCGATGGGGTTCCTCGGGGTGGACGTCGGCCCGCCGCGGTTGCCGTTCGCGCCGCTGACGGGCGAGAGCCGCGACGGGCTGCGGGCGGAGTTGGAGCGGATGGGGTTCTTCGATTGGGTGCGGCCGTCGAATTGATGAGTCCGACGCCTGATGAGCCCGACGCGCCAGCAAGGGCCTGTGAGCCCGCCGCGCAAGCAAGGGAGCCCTTGCTTGCGCGGCGGGCTCACAGGTCCGTTACCCCTGTGCCGTCGTGGACGCCACCGCCGGCCGCCCCAGCCGGCGGACCAGCCGATACCCCACATACCCGACCACCGCCCACGGCAGCACCACGCACAGCCCGAACACCACCCACGTCACGCTCGTCAGCAGCACCGCCGCGCTGTACGCCAGCCCCTTCCGGACCGGCGGCCACAGGCCGTCGTCCGCGGCCACGATCTGGTCGGCGTTCGTCAGCGTCACGTCGAACCGGGCCGTCGCGTACTTCCCGGCCGGGGCCTGCGGGTCCCGGGCCGATTGGTGCGACCGGACCGTGCCAGCCGCCTTGAACCGCTCCACCAACGCCGCCGCGGCCAGCGGCACCTCGTAGACCAGCCTCGCCGTCACCTTGCCGGACCGGTCCCGGGTGGACTCGGCGTGCACCTGCCGCCCCTGGGCCGCGGCCACCTCCGCCGACAGACTCGCCGCCGCCCGCTCCACGTCCGGCACCTCGACCGTCAGGGTCGTCGTCTCCCGCGGCGGCAACCGGTTGGTGGACAGCAGGGCCACGCGGTAGAGCACCTTGGCGTCGGTGAAGTCGTC
>DASXAN010000889.1:0-4733 GCA_036406755.1 Gemmataceae bacterium | reverse complement strand
CCCCCCCCCCCCCCCCCACCCTACTCAAGCCGACCGCCTCGGCCGCCCTGAACGGCACGCTCGCCGGCCCGCTACTCTCGCCGGATGGCCGTTGGCTCTATGCCCTCAACCGCACCGACGGCCGGTTGCTCCGCCTCGACGCCGCCACGCTCCGCACCACCCACGCCGCCGCCGTGCCCGACGGGGCGGCGGTCGCCCTGGCCCGCGACGGCCGGGCCGTCTACGTCGCCGCCCCGCGGCCGGCACAGGCCGGCGGCGTGCTGCTCGTCCTCGACCCGGCCAGCTTGGCGGAGCGCCGCACGGCCCAGTTGCCGGCCGCGCCGTACGACCTAGCCGCCGGGCCGAACGGCCGGGTGTTCGTCAGCGGCGGCGGCGGCGGTTGGACGGACGTGACGGTCGTGGACGCGGCGGCCGGCACCGTCCTGGCCCGCTGGGGCGGCGTCTGGGCGCGGTCGTTCGTCGGCCTGACGCCGGACGGGTCGCGGCTCATCACCTCGACCCAGGGCGTGACGCCGGGCCGGGTCGAAGCCCTGCCGCTGCCGGAGCCGATCGCCGATAAACCAGACGCCTACACTGCGCCGGCCGGCGCGAGGGTCGGCGGGCCGCTCGCCGTGACGCCGGACGGCCGCTATCTGCTCTGCCAGACCGGCGCGGTGTTGCGGCTGGCAGCGACGCGGGCCGAGGACTTGCGGCCGGTCGCCGACGTCGGCCCGTTCCTGGCCGCGGCCGCGGACCCCGACCGCGGCAGGGCCTACCTGCTCCGCGAAGACGGGACGCTGGACGTGCTCACATACCCCGAGTTCCAGCGGCGGTCAACGCACCGCACCGGCGTGGCGGCGTACGGCCTGGCACTGGACCCGAAGGCCGGCCGGCTGTACGTGGCCGGAATCCCGCTGGCGGCGCTGCGGGACCGGCCACGAGCCAAGGGCGTCGGCGACGTTCTGGCGTTCGACGTGCGCGAGGTCAAGTAGGGTGGGTCGGGCGAGCGGAGCGACCGAGGCCCACCGATGCGGGGATAACCGTTGAGCGGGGAACCGGGTGTGGCCGTGCGGAGCCCGCCGCGCGGTCGCCCCGGCTCCCCGCTCAGCCATCATCGCCGGCCCGGCATTTGCACGTCTTGCCGCGGCGCGTCCCGACCGTATGTTCGCAGGCACCGGCCCCGCCGTCGCGTCGGCGGCCGAGCCCCCGGTCCCGGTCATGAGTGCCCCCGGCCCCTGGTCCTGGCAACTACAGCACGTCGTCTTCCCCCGCGACCTGCGGCGGCGGCGGGCGGCCCGCAACGTCGCGCCCGCGGCCGACCCGCCGGCCGACGCCCCGGCCTCCCTGCCGACGCCGCCCGACGTGGCCGACCCATTCGTCGCCTGGCTGTTCGCCCGGGCCGGCCTGTCTGCAGCCCACTACCGCCCGGAAACCCTTCGCCGCCGCCTGCCCGCCTGCCTGCGAACGCTGCGCGCCCGGTCCCCGGAGCACGCCCGCCAGCTACTGGAGCGGTCGCCGGACCTGGTCGCCGCCGCCGTCAGCGCGCTCCTCGTCGGCGTCACCACGTTCTTCCGCGACGCCGAGCCGTTCGCGCTGCTCGGCGGCTTGCTGCCGGAGCTGGCCGGCCCGCAGCCGGGCGTTCACGCCTGGAGCGCCGGCTGCTCGGACGGGGCGGAGCTGTACTCCGTCGCCCTGCTGCTGGCCGAGGCCGGGCTGCTCGCCGGTAGCTACCTGCTCGGCACCGACTGCCGGCCGGACGCGATCCGGCGGGCCCGGGACGGGCGGTTCGACACGGCGGCCATCCGGGCCGTCCCGCCGGAGCTGCTCCGCCGGTACTTCGAGTTCCGGGACGGGGCGTGGGAGGTGACCGCGGCCGTGCGGCGGGCCGTCCGGTGGCGGGCCGGTGACGTGCTCACCACGCCCGAGCCGGGCGTCTGGGACGTGATCCTGTTCCGGAACACGGCCATGTACATGAGGGCGGACGCCGCGTACCCTCTCTGGGAACGGTTCGAGCAGGCGCTGCGGCCGGGCGGGGTGTTGGTGCTCGGCAAGGCGGAGCGGCCGGCCGGGGCGACCCGACTGGCGGCGGTCGGGCCGTGCGTGTTCCGCCGCACACGAGGGTGAGCATGCCCCTGTCCGCCGTCGCGCCCGTCGTGTCTCCCCGGCTGGCGGTCGCCGCCGCCGTCGGCTCGGCCGCGGCCGTGGCCGCCCTCGACTTCACCACCCCGGCCAATTACACCACCCCAACGCTGTACGGGTTGCCCCTGGCGTTCGCCGCCTTCGCCCGCAGCCGACGGTTCCTGCTCGGTATGACGGTGGCCGTCGAGGTGCTCACGTTCGCCGGCTTCTACCTGGGGCCGCCGGTGTCCGTCCCCGGGGTCGAGCCGATCGCCCTGACCAACCGCGGGCTGTCCGCGCTCATGCTCCTGGCGATCGCCGCGGCTCTGCTGACCTGGGTCAACGCGGAGCGGGTGATCGACCGCCAGCGGGCGTCGCTGGCCGAGCAGAACCAGGAGCTGGAGGCGATCAACGACGAACTCGGCCAGCGGGAGGAGGAGATCGTCCGCCAGAACGAGGAGTTGCAGTCGCAGACGGAGGAGCTGGAGCGGCAGGGCGAGGAGCTGCGGGTGACCAACGACGAGCTGGCCGCCCGCGAGAAGGCGCTGGAGCAGCTGCTGGAGCTGTCCCGGTCGCTGACGGCCGAGCTGTCCCGCGGCGAGATGCTGTCGAAGATCTGCGAGGGGCTGGGGGTGCTGACCACCGGGCTGGCGTCGGCCGTGTGCGAGAAGCACGGCGACGCGGTCCGCATCACCTGCGACCACGGGTTCGGCCCGGACGGGCCGGCGGACAAGGAGTACCCGTTCGCCGGGTCGTTCACCGCCCTGGTCGTGTCCACCGGCCAGACGGCGTACCTGGAGGACACCCGCCTGCGGCCGGACCTGTACACCCCGCGGCCGAAGGACGGGGAGCCGTTCCGGTCGACGCTGGCGGCGCCGCTGCGAGTCCACGGCCGCTGCGTCGGCACCGTCGAAGTCTACAGCCGCGACCGCCAGTCGTGGTCGGAGGCGCAGATCGCGCTGGTCGATTCGATCGCGGCCCAGGCGTCGATCTCGCTGCAAAACGCCACACTCGTCGAGGACATCCACCAGGAGCGGCGGCGGTTCGAGGCGGCGTTCCGGACCGCCCCGTTCGGATTGGTGGCGGCGGCCGACGCGGCCGGCCACCAAACCCACCTGAACCCGGCGGCGGCCGTGCTGTTCGGCGTCCCGGTCGGGGAGAACGTCGCCGCGCACACCCCGGCCGGGGCCCGGCTGCGGCGGAACCTGGTCGGCCCGGCCGGCCCGCTCCCGGAACACCGCTGGCCGCTCCGCCGCGCGCTGGCCGGGGAGGAGGTGGCGGCCGAGGAGCTGGAGCTGGCCCTGCCCGGCGGGGTACCCGGCGTAGCCGGGTCGAAGCGGCACGTGTTGCTCAGCAGCGCCGCGCCGGTCTACGACGGGGACGGCGCCGTCGCCGGGGCCGTCTGGGCGTTCGCCGACGTCACCCCGCTCAAGACGCTGCAGCGGGAGCTGGACCTGCGGCGGCGGGAGGCGGAGGAGGCGAGCGTCCGCAAGACGCGGTTTTTGGCCAGCGTCTCCCACGACATCCGCACCCCGGTCAACGCGCTGAACCTGATGGCCGAGGTCATCCGCCGGGCCGTGGACAACCCGGCCCTGGCCCCGCAGATCCCGCACCTGGCCCAGCGGCTCCAGGCCAACGCGCTGGCCCTGGTCGAGCTCGTCACGGACGTGCTCGACATCGCCCGGTTCGACACCGGCAAGGTCGAGTTGCAGGAGTCCGAATTCCCGCTCAGTGAACTCCTGGCCGACGAGCGCCGCCAGCTTCAGCCGCTGGCCGCCGACAAGGGGCTGTCCCTGGACCTGGACCCGCCGGACCGGCCGCTGTGGGTGCGGGCCGACCGGGTGAAGCTGGCCCGCGTGCTGGGCAACCTGATCGGCAACGCCATCAAGTTCACCGACGCCGGCGCCGTTCACGTCGGCGCGGGCCTCGGCCCGGACCGGCAGGTGGTGATCCGCGTCGCCGACACCGGCCCGGGCATCGCCCCGGAGCACCAGGCGTACATCTTCGACGAGTTCGCCCAGCTGCGGAACCCGGCCCGCGACCGGGACAAGGGGACCGGCCTGGGCTTGGCCATCTGCAAGCGGCTGGTTGAAGTCATGGGCGGGACCATCGCCGTCGAGAGCACGCCGCAGCGGGGCAGCACATTCACCGTGACGCTGCCGGCGTCGTGTGTCGTCTTGCGGCTCGACGGCCCGCAACCGGCGGACGGCCCGCCCGCCCCGGCGGCGGCCGACGGGACGGCCCTGGCCGGGCTGCGGGTGCTGCTGGTCGAGGACCACGCCGCGACGCGGGAGAGCGTCGTCCAGCTGCTCCGCGACGAGGGGGCGGTGGTGTCGGAGGCGGCCGACGGCAAGGCCGCCCTGGCCGCCCTGGACCGGTGCGACGCCGACGTGGTGCTGTTGGACATGATGCTCCCGGACGTGGACGGGCGGGAGGTGCTGCGGCGGGTGCGGGACTGCCGGCCGGCGGGGTTGCGGGCGCTGATCGTCATGACCGGCGACCTGACGCCGGAGCGGCTGGACGAGGTCCGCCGCCTCGGGGCCGACGTGATGCTCGGCAAGCCGATCGACCTGGACAAGCTGATCGGCGTGCTCAAGCAGCTGCCGAAAGCATGACCCGGCAGCGGCGGCGCGGGG
>DASXAN010000888.1:0-4455 GCA_036406755.1 Gemmataceae bacterium | reverse complement strand
CGAAGACTCGGGTCGCGGCGAAGCAAAGTTAATACGCCCACTCGAACCGCACGGTCGCCCTCTCCCCGGCCCGCACCGTCACCCGCTTCGTCTGGCTGACCGTCCGCCCACCCCGGTCCTGCTCCGCCCGGATGGCGTACGTGTACGCCCGCCCCGGCAGCAACTCGGCCGTCTCGAAGTGCCGGTCGGGCCCGGTCTGCCGGGTCGGTCGCTCCTCGACGAACACCTTCGCTCCGGCCGGCACGTGGACGACGATCTCCGCCGCCCGCGGGCTAGTCGCCGCCGGCTTCGACCCGGCCGGCGGCGCGACCGGCCGCACCTGGTCTAAGGGTGTCAGCACGGTCGGCGTCTGGTGGGCCTGCTCCCGGTAGACCCGCTTGTCCTCGGCCGACACCTTGTCGCTGGACAGCACGGCCCGGCGATACTCGACGTACAGCCGGTCGGTCGTCGCCCGGATGCGGTCCACTAGCGACGGCCAGGCGACGCCCGGCCCGTCCGGGGCAATCCGCCGCAGCTCGTCCACGACCGCCAGGGTGAACAGCCCGCCCTCGCCGCCGCGGGGGAACGCCATCTCGCCGGCCGCCGCGGCGTGCACGTCCACGATCCCCCGGTTCTGGAAGACCAGCCGCTCCAGGTTGAACGGACCCGCCGGCAGCTGGTGCGGCGGTAGCATCTCCGGCAGGACGCGGTACGCCGGGGCGTCGGTGAGCAGGACGGTGAGTGCGGCCCGGCGGGCGAGCAGGGCTTCCCGCAAGTCGGCCCGCGGGAACCGGCCGCCGCCGGTCGGGTTGAGGGTGTAGGCCCGGGTGGGTTCGTCGTAGTCCATCGCGCCCGAATAGTAGCCGACGACCGCGTCCTGCGGCCGGACGCCCAGGGCGATGATGCGGGCGCGGATGCGGTCCGGGGTGAGGGCCGAGCCGGACAGCGTCTCGACCGTGCCCAGCCGGTCCTGGGGGACGCCGCCGCGGAGGGTTTTTTCCAGCAGGGCGGCCCCGGCCTTGTTGGCCGGCCCGGCGTTCGGGTTGGCGTCATCGACCAGCAGCAGGACGTGCAGCTTGCCCGGGGCCGCGGGCGGCGTCGGCGGGCGGGTCACCTGCGGCGAGGGGCCGGGGCCGGGGGTCGGCGGTGCGGCCGGGCCGGAGGTCGCCGGCGTGCCGGTGACGGTCGCAGCGGCGACCGGCGGGGTGAAGCCCATGAACCCGAACTGGCCCCAGCAGCCGCAGGCCCAGTTCCAGCCGGCGAGCCAGTCGTCGGCCGAGGCGGGGGCCGGGACGCCCTCATGGCAGTGGCGGAACACGTGGGCGTCGGCGTCGCCGACCAGCCCCAGGCAAGCGACCGCGGCGACCACCGCCAGCCAGCGCGTCATGGTGGGATTCCTCAACCGGGGTGGGATGCGCCCGGGGGCCGGGGCGCGGCGCACCGGGGCACTGCACAAGCATGCCGCCCGGTTGCGGAGGAACAATAGCATCTTTCCGCCGATCGCGGCGGACGGCGCGCGGGGCGCACGGGTCGTGCGGGCGGTAGGGGTGGGGCGGAAACCTAACTCCCCGGCCCCCTTCCCGAAGCGGGAAGGGGAGAGGACTCAAGGAAGAAAGGACGGGCGGTGCTGCTTGCGTTTGATTGAGTTTTCACCCCCTTCTCTCTTAGGGCAGGGGGCCGGGGGGTTCGGTTGCCTTTGATCCCCGAGCGAACGTGAACCGCCCGCCGTCCTTCCAGTTCCACCACTTGTGCCGCTCCGGGTCCCGCGGCCGGTGCGTGGCGTAGTGGACGGCACAGCGGTAGACGTACAGCAGGCACCGGTCGATGCGGACGCCCTGGATCTTGCACGACCGCTCGTACAGGTCGTCCGGGTCGCGGCCGACGAGGTCGTCGACGTGACGGACGCCGAGGGCATACAGGTCCTCGGCGATGCTCGGCCCGACGCCGGGCAGCTCTTGCAGGACGCGGAGGGCGGCGGCTTTGGCGGTGGACATGGCGAAACCTCCTCGGGAACGGGTTCGACCGATCCTACCCGCTCGCGGCCGGGGAGGCGATGTCGGTTACACGAGGACGTGGTGCCCGAGTCGGACGCGGAGGGCGTTGCGAACCTGGCGGCTGAGCCGGTTGCCGGAAAGGTCCAGCCGCGTCGAGGCGAGCAGGTCCGGCGAGTCGGCCAGGATCATCGCCCCGACGTCCGTGATCTGATTGCCGGACAGGTCGAGCTTTCGCAGCTGGCGGAGCCGCGGCGTCCGGGCCAGCGACGCCGCCGACCGGTCGCCCAGCCTGAGCGATCGCAGGTCGAGGCGGGTCAGCGTGGGCGGGAGCCAGTGCAAGAACGCGTCGCATTCCGCGTCACCGACCGGGCTATCGGCCAACGTCAGACGTGCCAGCCGCTGGAACGGAGGTGAGGCGTTCAACGACTGGAGCAAGCCGCCGTCCACGTCCGGCATGCCGCCGACGTGCAGGGATTCCAGATTTCTGCACCTCGGTTCGCGGAGCAGCAGGTCTGCACAGGGCTGGCTGGCGAAACCACGTCCGCCCGCGTTCGGCAAGTTGGCGATGCGCAACCCGCCCAGGCGGGACAGGAGTGCGGAGCGGGCCAAGACGGCAACGGCGTCGCGGTCAAACCCGCGGCTCGCCAGGCCGAGCGATGTCAGGTTGGTGAGATGTCGGCTCTCGGTGAAGTGCCGCATCTCGTCCGGGTTGAGACGGTGCGTTCGGACCTGGAGGCTGGTCAAGCCGACGAGGTGCGGACAGTCGGTCAATAGTTCCCACACGCCGGCCGGGTCCGCGCCGGACACGAGGTCCAGCGTGAGGCCGCGCAACGGCGTGGCCCGCGTCAGCCGGTCGGCGTGCCGGACGAAGGTGGCCGCGTCGAGATGCAGGATTTCCACGAATCCGCGCCGGAAGTGGAAGTCGATGACGGCCCCGGGCCGCGGCCGCCGCGGCCACCAGCGCCACCCTGCACGCGAGGTCGGCCCGAGCAGGTCATGCAGCGGCCGAAGCCACTCGCCCCGGTGGGCCGTTTCCAGCGCTTGCTCCCGCTCCCGCAGCGGGTGGAACTCCCGCTCCGCTTCCGGCAGGGCCGCCAGGGCGCACTGGGCGCGGACGAATTCGGCCCGGGGGGCGTCGCCGCACTCATCCCGCCAGTCGGCGTACGCCAGCCGCGGGGCGTCCGCGTCCGGGTCGGCGACGATCGCGCGGAGGAAGTCGGCGTCGGTGGGCATGGGCTCGCTTCGCGGTTCGCACTCACCAACTCTACCGTCGGAACGCCGCCAGCGCCGCGGTCCAGTTGTCGCTCAGCTCCAGCGCCGTCAGCCGTTGCAGGTACGGCGATGCCAGCAGCCGCCGCTTGCCGGCCTCCGTCATCCGGTTGCCGTTCAGGGCCAGCCGCCGCAAGCCGGCGACGTGCGGCGAGTCCGCCAGGGCGGCGGCCCCGGCGTCGCCGAGGCCGGTCCGGCTCAGGTCCAGGCTCCGCAGCCCGGCCAGCGGCGGCCACCGGGCCAGCAGGTCCGCCCCCAGGTCGCCCAGGTCGTTGCCGGCCAGGCTCAGCGCCGCCAGCCGGCCGGCCGCCGTTTCCGGCAGCCCCTCCAGGGCCGCAAGCGTGCACCTGGTCTGGGCCAGGTCGAGCGTCGTCAGCTGCGCCAGCCGGGTCGAGGTCAGGACGGCGGCCGCCCCGTCCGGGCCGAGCGGGTTGGCCCGCAGCCGCAGGGTCGTCAGCCCGGCCAGGTGCGCCCCGGCCGCGAGCGTGTGGGCGCCGGCCGGGCCGATGTCGTTGTCGGTCAGGTCCAGGGTCGTGAGCCGTTCCAGCGCGGCGGCGCGCGCCAGGGACCGGACGGCGGCGTCAGTCAGGCCGTTGCGGGGCAGGTACAGGGCCGTTAGCCGGCCGACGTGCGACGACTTGGCGACCGCCTTGGCCACGGCGTCCCCGGCCGGGCAGCCGGCGATCGTCAGGGCGGCCAGCCGTTCCAGGAGCGGACACCCGCCCAACCGTGGCAGGTGGGCAGCGGCGTCCAATAACTCGACGTGTCGAACCGGGACGGCGGCGAACAGCTCCTCGCCGCGGGCCAGGAACACCCGCGCCTCCATGCGGACGACCTCGGGGAAGCCGCGGCGGAAGTCCCAGCGGGTGGCCAGGCCGGCGAGCGGCCCGCTCCAGGCGACGCGGTGCTGTTCGAGCAGGACGTCGGCCCGGGCGTGGAGGGCGGCGGCCCGCGGGTCGTCGGGCAACAGCGCGGCGAGGGCGCATTGGACGCGGACGAACTCGGCCCGGGCGGGCTGGCCCTGGTCGTCGAGCCAGTCGGCGTAGACCAGCCGCGGCCCGTCGGCGTCCGGGTCGGCGAGGATGAGGCGGAGGAAGTCGGCGTCGGCGGCCATCGGCGGCGGGAACTCCTACCCCACCAAAGGTAGCTCACGATCGGCCGGTCGCTCTGTCCCAGCGAACCATCACGCCACTCCGCGACTGGCGAGCCGCCG
>DASXAN010000887.1:0-3326 GCA_036406755.1 Gemmataceae bacterium | reverse complement strand
TCCCGCCAGTCGGTGGCGTTTTGGGGACTCGGGGGGCTTACGCGAGCCCGCTCGCCATTCAGACACGCTCGATCACCATTGCCACCGCGTTGCCGCCGCCCAAGCACAGCGCCGCCAACCCGCGGCGGGCGTTGTGCTTCGTCAGCGCGTACACCAACGTCGTTAGCACCCGCGCCCCGCTCGCCCCGATCGGGTGCCCCAGGGCGATCGCACCGCCGTGGACGTTGATCCGCACGGGGTCGATTTGCAACTCCTTGTTGCACGCCAGCATCTGGGCCGCGAATGCCTCGTTCAGCTCGAACAGGTCAATGTCCTTGATCGCGAGCTTCGCCTTGTCGAGCACCTGCCGCACGGCCGGCACCGGGGCGAGGAAGATGTCTTTCGGGTGGACGCCGCTGGTGGCGTAAGCGACTACTCGGGCCAGCGGCTTGGCGCCGAGCTGCTCCACCGCCCGGCCGCTGCCGACGACCAGGGCGGCGGCCCCGTCACTCAGTTGCGACGCATTCCCAGCTGTCACGGACCCGTCGGCCTTGAACGCCGGCTTCAGCTTCGCCAGCGCTTCACACGCACTCTCCGCCCGGACGCCCTCGTCCCGGGAGACGGTCTTCGCCTTTTCACCGCGACCGACCGTCACCGGCACGATCTCGTTGTTGAACGCCCCGGCCTGCCACGCGGCCGACGCCCGGGCGTGGCTCTCGACGGCGAATGCGTCCATCTCCTGCCGGGTGACGCCGCACTTGCCGGCGATGTACTCGGCCGCCTCGCCCATGGCCCAGTTCTCGAACGGGCACCACAGCCCGTCGTGGACGACCGAGTCCACCACCTTCTGGTCGCCGTACTTCCACCCCGTCCGGGCACCGAAGAGCAGATGGGGCGCCCGGCTCATCGACTCCATGCCGCCCGCCGCGACCAGGTCCGCGTCGCCGGCTCGGATGGCCTGGGCGGCGAGCATGACCGTCTTAAGCCCTGAGCCGCATACCTTGTTGACCGTGTACGCGGCGATCGAATCCGGCAACCCGGCCTTGAGGGCCGCTTGCCGGGCCGGGTTCTGGCCCAGCCCGGCCTGGAGGACGTTTCCGAAGATGACCTCGTCCACCCTATCGGGCGACACTCGCGCCCGCTCCAGCGCCGCCTTGAGGGCGACGGCCGCGAGGTCCGGGGCCGACACCTCGGACAGTCCGCCGAGGAACTTGCCGATCGGGGTCCGGGCGGCGGCGAGGAGGAAGGCGTCGGGCATGGGGCACCAGGTTGTGGGCGAGACGGGGGACAGGCCTATCATCAGTTATGGTACGCGGCCGGTCGGCGGTGATAAAGGCGGCGACGGCGGGCGAGCGGCGGGGACAAGCCCCGCCGTCTTGGAATCCGGCGGGAACAAGCCCCGCCGCTCAGCCGGACGGGAGGCGAAAGGGACGCTCGATGCCTGCTTCCCCGCTGCTGCTCACCGAAAACCTGACCAAGGACTACGGCCCGCTTCGCGCCCTGGACGCCCTGTCGCTCCGCCTCGATCCCGGCGAGGTGTTCGGCCTGCTTGGGCCCAATGGGTCCGGCAAGTCGACCGCGCTGCGCCTCCTGCTCGGCTTCCTCCGTCCGACCGCCGGCCGGGCGGCCATCGCCGGCCACAACTGCTGGCGCGACGGCGTCGCCGCCCGCCGGCACGTCGCCTACCTCCCCGGCGAGCTGCGGCTCTACGAGAGCATGACCGGCCGGCAGATCGTCCAGTTCCTGGCCCGCCTCCGCGGCATCCCGGTCGCCGGCGACGCCGACATCCTCGCCAAGCGGTTCGACATCGACCTGTCTCGGCCGCTGGTGCAACTGTCGTCCGGCATGAAGCGGAAGGTGGCACTTCTCTCCGTACTCTTGCCGCGGGTGCCACTGCTCATCCTCGACGAGCCGACCAACACTCTCGACCCGACCATGCGCGACGAGTTGCTCGCCCAACTCCGCGAGGCCCGCGGTCGAGGGCAGACCGTGTTGTTCTCGTCGCACGTCCTGGCCGAGGTCGAGCAGGTGTGCGACCGCGTCGGCATTCTCCAACGGGGCAAGCTCGTGCATCTACAGTCGATCGCCGACCTGAACGCCGAGGAGCGGCTGATCCAGGTCCGCTTCCGCAGCCCGCCCGGCCCGTGGCCGGACCTGCCCGGCCTTGAGCCGCTGACCGTCACCGACACCGACGCCCGGCTGACGCACCGCGGCCCGCTCGCGCCGCTGCTCGACTGGCTCGGCCAACAGCCGGTCGCCGACCTGCGGATCGAGCCGCTCGGCCTGGCCGGCGTCTACGCCCGCTACCACGGAGCCGAGGCATGACGCTGCCGCTGGTCCGCAAGCTGCTCCGCGACGTCCGCTGGCCGCTGTTGGTGGTCATGCTGCTCCTGTGCGGGTTCGAGTGCCTGTGGGTGAAGATCACCCAGCGGACCGTGGCGGAGATCTCCCCGGTGTTCTCGACCCTGGCGGCCCGGGCCGGGGCCAGCCAGAAGGCGATCGAGGATGTGATCTTCAGCGGCCCCGGCAAACTGGCCCAAACGATCATCGGCGGCGAGAGCCTGCACTTCGAGCGGGCGATGGACGTGCTGTCGGTCGGGTACGTCCACCCGCTGGTGCAGATCGTCTTTGCCATCTGGGCGATCGGCCGGGCGGCGGCGGCCGTCGCCGGCGAGATCGACCGCGGGACGATGGAACTGCTGCTCGCCCAGCCGATCCCGCGGCGGAGCGTCATCCTGGCGCACCTGGGCGTGGACGCGGCCGTCATCCCGCTGCTGTGCCTGAGCATGTGGGCCGGGACACTCCTCGGCACTCGGCTGGTCGGGCCGTTCACGCCGAATACCGAAGCCCTCAAAGCGTTCCCGTTCCCCGTGGCCGTGGACGAGTCGCTCTTGCACGTGGACGCGCGGGCGTTCGGGCCGGCGCTGTGGAACGTCGGGGCGCTGCTGTTCGCCATCTCCGGGGTGACGATGGCCCTGTCGGCGGCCGGTCGGTTCCGCAACCGAGTGATCGGCGTCGCGGTGCTGCTGTTCTTGCTGCAGTTCCTGGTCAACGTGGTCGGCCAGCTGCTCGACTGGGCGGCGTGGCTGCGGCCGCTGACGGTGTTCTTCTACGACCAGCCCCAGCAAGTGGTCCTGGCCGGGACGTGGACCGTCAGCCCGGCGGCGGCGTGGGGCGGCGGACCGGACGCGGCGAACGTGTTGGCGGTGTTGTTCGCCGTCGGGGCGGCCGGGTATGGTCTGGCACTTTGGAGGTTCACCCGCCGCGACCTGCCAGCGCCGCTGTAGGTGGCCGCTTGCGGCTATGCGAGTGCCCGCCCGCACAGCCGCAAGCGGCCATCTCACTTC
>DASXAN010000886.1:0-2940 GCA_036406755.1 Gemmataceae bacterium | reverse complement strand
CCCCCCCCCCCCCCCCCCACCCTACGCCGGCACCCCTTCCTTCGCCGTCCGCACGAACGCCTCAAAGTTGGCCACCGGCGAGTCGCGGTCCATGCCGTGGCTGAGGTTGACGATGTGCCGTTGACCCCCGCCGGCCCGCAGGCACGCCCGCGTCGCCTCGGCCACCTGCTCCGGCGTCCCGGTCCGCATCAACTCGTCGCTGACGTTGCCCTGGAACACCAGCGAGGGCCACCGCCGCCGGGCGTCGGCCAGGTCGTGCCGCACGCCGAGGCTGACCACATCTGCGCCGGACCGGGTCGCCTCGTTGAGATATGGACACTCCTTGACGAACAAGATGCCGGGTGCCGCATCGACGGCACCGAAGACGGCGCGGTGGTGCTTCTGCGCCCATGCCTGGTACTCGTCAGGATCAAGCATCCCGGCCCAGGAATCGAACAGTTGGTAGACGTCGGCCCCGGCCTGGATCAGTGCGTTCAGAAAGTGGACCGTCGCCGATTCGATCCGGCCCAGGAGAGCCGTCCAGACGCGCCCGTGCTCCGCCGCGAACCGGCGGGTCGCGGGCAGGTCCTTGCCGGTGCCGATGCAATACGTCGCCAGCGTGAACGGGGCGCCGGCGAAGACAATTGCGGGCAGCTCGCCACGCAGTTCGGCCCTGACCCGCGCCAGCAGGTCGAGCACGTGGCGGAAGCGGTCCGCGTCCGGCAGCGGCGCGAGGTTTTGCACGTCGGCAAGGGTGCGCACCGGATGGTCCGGCACCGGGCCGCGGCCGGGTTGCAGCGTGAACGCTTGGCCCATCGCCACGGCCAGGGTGGTGATGTCGTAGAAGAGGATGATCGCGTCCACGCCGAACCGCCGCGGCAGCAGCGACGCGGCGGCCGACAGTTCCACGTCCTCGGAGAACTCGTAGAACGTCTTGCCGCCGCGGAGGCGGTTGAACTCCGGGTCCCAGCGGCCGGCCTGGCGCATCGCCCACACTGGCGGCCGCTCGACCGGCTCGCCGCGGGCGGCGCGGACCAATAGATGTTCGGTCATACGTCCTACTTTTTCACGCCCACATACAGCGTCGCGATGCCGAATGTCAGAGGGTAGTACCGCGTCTGCGTCAGCCCGTGCCGCTCCATTTTCGCTAACAGCGCCTCGTAGTCCGGGAATTCCAGCACACTCGCCGGCAGGTAGTGGTACGCCGCGTCCGGGCTGCGAGAGAACCACTGCCCGACTCGCGGCAGCACGTGACGGAAGTAGAACCGGTACGCCCCCCCGACCAGCCGGCCCCGCGGCTTGGAAAACTCCAGCACCGCCACCCGCCCGCCCGGCCGCGTCACCCGCGCCATCTCCGCCAGGCCGAGGTCCGTGTCCGTCACGTTCCGCAGGCCGAAGGCGACGCAGGTGATCTGGAACGTGCCGTCCGGGAACGGCAGCCGCTGGGCGTCGGCCTCGACGAACCGCACCCGGTCGGCCGCCCCACAACGAGCCGCCTTCGCCACGCCGCGGACCAGCATCGGGTGGCAGAAGTCTGCCGCGACGATCGGCACACGTCCGCCCGCGGCCCGGTCGTATGTCAGGGCCAGGTCGCCGGTGCCGGTGCACAGGTCGAGGATCGGGCCGTCGCCGACCGGCGGGACGAGGCGGGTCGTCCGCCGCCGCCACGACCGGTCGATGTTGAGACTGAGCAGGTGGTTGAGCAGGTCATAGCGGGGGGCGATGGCCGCGAACATGCCGCGGATGCGCACCTCCCGCTTGTCGAGCAGTTCCGGCATCGGTCGGTCCTGGGTGTCGGTCGCCGCAAAGCGTATTGTAGAAATACGGCCTCCGACGAACGAACCGAAGGAGACGGCCCGTGTTAACCGCGGACGGCTGCCGGCAGCGGCGGACCCGCCTAGGGGAGCGGCTCAAGCTCTCCGAGAGTGCCGACCACCTCGTGCTCGGCGACCCCGCCCACCTGCGCTACTTCGCCAACTTCTCCGTGGACCCGATCAGCCTGGCGGCCGACTTCGCCGGCCTGCTGCTCGTCCGCCGCGACGGGCACGCCACGTTGCTCCACGACAACCGCATTCCGGCGCTGGCGGTCAAGAACGCCAACGTCGACGACCGACAGGTGGTGCCGTGGTACGACGGCCAGTCTCCGGGCCGGATGCCGCGGCAGCTGGTGCCGTTCGAGGCGCTCGCCGCGGCCATCGGCTCGCCCCGCGTCCACGACCACCCGGCCGACCCGCTCGGGCCGGCCGTCGTCCGCACGGTCGCCGAGATGCGGCGGCAGAAGGACGCCGACGAGCTGGACCTGCTCCGCCGGTGCATGTTGGCCGGCAAGGCCGGGCACGACTGGGCCAAGGCCAACGTGAAGCCCGGCATGACCGAACTAGACGTGTACAACGGCATCGCCGCCGCGGTCAACCGGGACGTGGGCCGGCACGTCATCACCTACGGCGATTTCGCCGTCTGCACCGGACCCGACCGCCGCGGCGGCCCGCCGACCGACCGCGTCCTCAAGGACGGGGACATGCTCATTCTCGACTTCTCCGTCGTGCTGTTCGGCTACCGCAGTGACTTCACGAACACGCTCGTCGTCGGCACCGAGCCGACGCCCCAGCAGCGGGCGCTGTTCCAACTGTGTTCGGAGGCGATGTACGCCGGCGAGCAGAAGCTGGAGGCCGGGGTGCCGTGCCAGACGGTGTACGACGCGGTCCGCGGCGTCTTCGAGAAGGCGGGCATGGCCGACCGCTTCCCGCACCACGCCGGCCACGGCCTCGGGCTGATGCACCCGGAGGCGCCGTACATCGTGCGGCACTCGACGGAGACGCTGTTGGCCGGGGACGTGATTACGCTGGAGCCGGGGCTGTACGTGCCGGGCGTCGAAGGGGTGCGAATCGAGCACAACTACCTGGTCACCGAGCTGGGCTTCGAGCGGCTCAGCAACCATGACATTGCATTGAAGTAACCGGT
>DASXAN010000885.1:0-5926 GCA_036406755.1 Gemmataceae bacterium | reverse complement strand
GTACGAACATGCCGCTTGACGTGCCCGGATGAGATTTTCGGCAAGCGCAACCTCGAGATAGTTCCAGCCACACTGCTGATCCCGCAGCAAAACTCCAGCTCACACCACGAAATTCGAATTTCCGAGCGGGACACCATCTCCGCGTAGTGCTGTCGGAGTACATCCAGCACTACAACCGACACCGGCCGCATCGAGCGCTTGACCAATGCCCACCGGATCGGGCACCACCCGTGACGGAACAGCCTGCGGCCCGAGTGAAACGACGCCAGATCCTCGGCGGCCTGATCAACAAATACTCGCAGGTCGCATAAGCAAATCCAAATTTTCGAGCCCCACAGGGGTGGCGCACTGCGCAATCACTTCAGGTCCAGACGCAACTCGGGCTTCTTTGCTGTTCATCAGTATCGACAAGGATATCTCCAGGATTATCTGCCTACGACCTTACCGACGAGATTGCGCAGGATTTCATCCGCGTCGATTGCGGGATAGACGAACTGGACTTGATTGAGGCTGAGGTCGAACGGCTTATCCTCCTCGTAATGCACGGGGAAGACGATTCCGAACCGGAGATTGGAGCCGAACTCAAAGGCTTTGAGCGACCACTTATTGCTGTAGATTTCTCGCGAAAGTCCGAAAGCCTTCGCGCTGACGTCGACGAACGCATCAACCGCGAATCGGAACCTTGGCTCCACAAAGATCTCGCCGCGGGTGTCAAGGATCAAGCCGCGGCCAGGGGTCCAGGCCACATCGACGCCGGCCGTTGCCGCGCCTGCCAGGCCGAGTGCACCAGACACCTGAAGTCCGGCAGTGGCGCTGACGACCGGGATTCCCGCTCCGACGCCGCCTTGGACGAACAAGCTCAGCTCAGCCGCGGCTGGAACGACGAACATGGCCCTCCCGGCGACGCGGGTCTCGTTTTCGCTGTCCGGGTTGTAGGTGATCTCCAGGCCGAGCTCCTTAAGCTGGCCGGGGCCGATCACAGCGGAGGCGTTCAGGCCGCCCTGGATGGTGGCAAAGATGCCGATGCGCTGACCGAGCACTGCTACGCCTACGATTGGAACGTCGAGTCCGATCTTGAAGATATTGCGGTCGTAAGGCTTATTGTCGAAGAGGGGGAGCGCTTGGGGCAGGCCGATGCGTCCTGTGATGACGACTTGGCCGTTGGGCTTGTACTCCAAGCTGGCGGATGCGGCGAGCCAAGGCGCGAGTCGCAGGGTGGCCTGCCCGCCGCCGTACATCAGCAGGTTGTCGGTGGGCGGCCCGGCGGGTTTCCCGTCGGTGCCGACGGTCTGGTTGGTGAGGCCGAGGTGGACCCGCCCGTCGAGCAGGCCACGTTTATAGCCAAGGTCGGCGTCGACGAGGAACGCGCCGTCCTCGTACCGTCCGGTGATCGCCCCGGTGACGCCTGGTATGGCCGGCTCGGCGGTAACCTGACCGGCGAGGCTCCAGCCCTGACCGTCTTTACGCTCGGCGACGCGCGCCTTGATCTCGCCACTCTTCACCCCCGGCAGCCTCTCCAATGCCAGGCTGCCCTCGATGGCCATCCCCTTGGCCGGGTCGTAGCTGAAGCCGAGTGTGCCGCGCTTGAGTCCCTTGATCGACGGCTCGAACTCGCCCTTCGCGTCAACCTTGTCATCCATCAGGGCTACCGCCACGCTGGCGGATTTGATGCCCGCCACCTTGCCAGGGCCGATCCCTAGCTCGCCCTTGACGCCCCACTTTCCGTCCTTGTACGAAGCGCCGATCTGAGCCTTCGTGAACAGTTCGGTGTCGAAGTCGATTTCTCCGGAGAGCGCGAAACCGCTCGCTGTCCCGGCGCCCGCGCCCAGGCGCCCGCGGGCCAGGTTCTCGATTTCGAAGAAGACGTCACCCTTCATCGACAACTCGTCCAGCGAACCGTAGAGCTCCAGGACACCGCCGATTACCTTGACCGGTCCGGGGAAGTTCAGGCTTCCGCCACTGATCAGGGCATTTACCCCGATCCCTCGCTCATCCAGGATCAGGCCGATATCCGCGCCTTTGAGGAGTGGCAGGGTGGGCAGCAGACGAGCCCGGCCGATGAAGCCTTTGTCAACGTCGAAACTTAGCTCATCGACCTCGATTGGACTCCATTTCTTCGAGGCGACCCTGATCTGTTCGCGAGCGTTTTTCGTACTGACGTATCCGCCGTAGCGGATCGAGCGCATACTCAAAATGTCCAGGTCAACGGTCCGCGTGGTCAGATACGTCTTGTCCTTGTACGGATGCACGACGAGCTGACCAATTACTTCACCGGTGTTTTTGTTGATCTTGGGTGCCGGAATCCGAATCTCGACAACCTCGAAGACGCCTTTCCGCTTCCACTTGGCCTTGCCGATGGCAGGCTTGCCACCGACGAGTTCGATGTCGTGAAAAGCCCCGCCGTAAACGTTCGAGAAGATCGCATAGCGATCCGGCTCGCCGACGAGTTCGTTGATTCTCTTCGCCGGGATCGGCTTGAGCCACTTTACGAGCTTGTTTTCCTTGAGATCCCTGCCGAGATCGTCGAGGGTCCAGATCCGATCTGGCCGGCCGCTCGGTGTGCCGCCCTCGGTGAGCGCCAGCACCCGGACCGTGAACTTCTCCTCGAAAGTGTTGCGCTGCGGCCGAGGCGGCTTGATATTGGGATGAGCCTCCGTATATATGGAGTCGATAAGTTTGGAGAGGCGGGTGCCAAATAGGCTGCCCAGGCTCATGTTGGCCTCGGCGTCGAGCAGGCGCAAGTTGTCGATAGTGTTTTCGCCACCCACCATCCAGTCTTTCTTGTGGTCGATCTGGAACGGAGCCACGTCGCCACCCGCGTCCCACAGTGGTCGCCAGAGTCCCTCGGAAATCTCCTCTACGCTACCTAGGTAATTAAGGTGCTCATCCGACTTGAAGCGCAGATAATAACCAGGCGCGAGCGGCGTGACCTGGCCTGTGGGGCTGGGCGCCTTAGCCTGCGCGCCCAGCTTCTTCACGTGCTCTTTGATGACTGGCGAGACCTTCTTGATGGCTTCGGCACGCCAAAGAGGCTCATATAGTTGGCGCTGATTAGTGCGCGTGCTCTTCGGCCGCACAGTGAGCGGGAGAGGTGTGAGAAGCGCTATTTTCGCCTTGGGAACAGTGAATGTCTTGATGTCGAGGGTACGGTTCTTGGCATCGAAAAGGAATGTCTTCTTGGCATCCTCATAAGTATCTTTGAGAGGTACGGCTGGCTTCTTCGTCCCTGTCTTGCTCTTCGACGTCGCGCGGCGTAGCACGTGGCCGGGATGGGTGTCGCGACTTGACCGCGCCCCAGGTCGCGAGTGACCGGGTGAGACCAGCCGGCGCACCTGGCCGGTTTGCTGGATGACGTGGGTGAGCTCATGGGCGAGCAGCCGCCGGCCGGCCTCGGTCTCCGGATCGTAGGAGCCCGCGGTCAGATAGATGTCGTTGCCTCGGGTGAACGCGACCGCGCCGATGGACCTTGCCGCCGCGTCGGCCGCCGGGTCGTCGTGGACGCGTACGTCGGAGAGGTCGCACCCGAACGCCGCCTCGAAGTAAGTGCGTGCCTCGGTCGTGAGGGGACGGCCCATCCCGCCACTGCGGTCGAGGTATGCCTGGACGGTGTCGCTTACCTCGTCACCTTCGAGTATCTCCGGGTGGGCGAGACTCACCATCCGGCGTATCGGTTCGCTGGGACCCAATTCCCCGGCAGGTTCCGCGGGTTCCTCGGGTGTCTCATCCTCCTGACGCCGCAACTCGCCCGACCCCGCCGGAGTCACCGCCAAGCCGGCAGACTGCTCTTCGCGCATGGGAGCGGCCGGGGAAGGCGATGTCGATTCGGTCGTGCGCATCACGCGGTCGGCGATGCTGTCTGCTTCGCGTTCCAGGCGGTCTCCGGCGGCGCCGACCACCGATTTGGCCTGGACGGATAGCCCGCCCAGCGACGTCTTGCCGGGCATGGCGGCGGGCGGCATGGTCATCGCGGCGTCGCGGCCGGCCTGTCCCGCCTGCTCTCGTCCTGCGGGGGCGGCCGGCTCGGCGCGGCGTTCGGCTTCGACCGTAGGCCCGGGTGCGGCCATGAGGGCCCTAACCCTTCGTGTGGATGAAGAACAGCCAGGCCGGAACCTCGGCGCCGACGGCGACGTCGGCGGTTCTGGCCAGTTCGAGCCGGTCCCGGATACGCAGCAGCCCCTCCTTCACCAGGCGCAGGAGACCGTCGAACCGGTTCGCGTCGGCGCGTGACCACTCCGGATCCACCCACAGCAGCGGCGTGCCGTTGTCGATGATTCTGTTGCCGATCGCTCTCCTCGCCTCGTCGATGAACCGCGCCGCGGCATCGGGTTCGGGCCGCCCGTCATCGGCGACGGGCACTTCACCGAGCTGGTCGATGAGTCCTTTGCCGACGAACTCCTCGGTCTTCAGGACGTCGCCGCCGGTGATCGCCTGAATGACCGGTTTGGCGAACTCGATGTTCCGGTCTCGGTCGAACGCCAGCGTGTGTATCCGATAGGCCGGCGTCGATGCGGGCTCGCGGTAGCTCACGATGAAGACGCTGCCGTCGGTGTCGGCCTCGAGGAAGGCGGGCGGCGGGTCGGCGATCTCGTCCACCTGGGCGGCGTCGTCGAGTTCGGCCACCGGCGGCAGCATCCCCATCAGCGTCTCGGTACGGGTTCGCCCGGCCGGCATGGCGCCGCCCGCGCCGTACCCGGCGAAGCGGATGAGTTCGGCCCCGCCGGCCCGGGAGTAGGCCGCCCGGACGTCGGCCGCTTCCGTACGGGATGTGGACGAGCCGGGTTCGAACTGCACCGTCCGCACCCGCCGCCAGGCGATCTGGCCGCCTTGGCCCTCGCGGAGCGCGGCGGCCCGCGCCGCCGCGTCGTCGGCGTTGGGCGCGGTGGCCACCCAGACGACGACCTGGCTGAGTGCGGTCGGGGGCGGAGCCGTGACCTCGTGGGTGCGCCGCCGGAACAGGACCCAGTCCAGGGGAGCGCGTATCTTTGTCGACGGCTGGCCGGACTCGGCGCCGAACTGCTCGCGCAGGGTCCGCTCCAGGTATCCGGGGTCGTCAGAATGCGCGCCCTGCAGGATCGACAGGGCGTCGGCGGCCATCTGATGCGCCTCGTTGCCGGCCTGGAAGATCCCGGCGTCCTCGTCCATGACCACATGGAAGGCGCCGCCGAGAGTTCCGTCGACGGTCAGCGGGCTGCCGCCCCAGCGGATGGTCGCGATCACAGTGCCGCCGCTCCTCGGATCACCCACCTTCTTGATCTCGATGGAGCGCTCCTGGACGCTCTGCCGCAGCGTGACGGTGAGGTCGAGAACCACCGGGACCGGATCGGGCGCCGGCTCTCCCGGCAGGGTCGTGATGATCTGAGCGAATCCCTTGATCCGGAGCACGAGGGTGCGGAGCGAGTCGTCGCCGGCCGCCGTGACGACATTGAGCGTTCCGGTGAACTCGTATCCCAGCAGGTTGGGGCTGGTGGGTGCGAACAGCTCGTACGCGGCCTGCACGACGGATGTCTGCCCCTGCCGCAGGTGCCAGGCGTCCCGCTCGGAGAGCAGCGTCGCCCGGATCGCGATCGGCTCGGCCTCGGCCCGTTCGGCCCTGAGGGTGAACAGGCCGGGCGTACCCGCGGCGCGTCCCCCGGCGGCGTGCCGGCGGGCGGCGTCGGCCGCCTGCCGGATCCGGGCCTTCGACAACGGCAGGCGACCGGTGGCCGGGATGTCCTCCGCGAGCTTGTCCCATGGCCGCTCTGCCCCCGGCGCATCGGCGAACGCCCGGACGAAACCGGTGGCGGCCGTCCGGCTGGACACTCGCCCGACCGCGGCGAGCGCCAGGAGGAAGCCTCCCTCGCGCCGCGCCGCGTACCGCCCGGCACCCTGGAAGGGGAGCTCCTCGACCTGGCCGCTGCCTCCGATGCGAGCCCGCAGCGAGAAACCG
>DASXAN010000884.1:0-10969 GCA_036406755.1 Gemmataceae bacterium | reverse complement strand
CCCCCCCCCCCCCCCCCCCACACTCCCGTTCCAACGGGAACTCCGCCTGCCCCACGCGCCCACACTCCCGTTCCAACGGGAACCCAGGGCTCACGCCCTGGGCTAACTTCTGCCGCCCCTTCGGGGCTAACGCCGGCGCCGGCCACGACGAGTGACCACAGCCGTATCGTTCACCCCACCCGCGCCAGCCGCGGGGCGATCAAAAAGTCCAGCGCCTCCAGGGTCCGCCGGGTCGCCCCCTGCTGGGCGACCACCAGCCGCCGGGCCGTCGCGCCCAGCTGCTTCCGCCGCCGCACGTCCGCCAGCAGCTCCAGCACCGCCCCCTCCAGCGACGCCGCGTCCGCCACCTGCACCGCCCCGCCCTCCCGCACCAGCCGGCCGGCCGCGTCCCGGAAGTTCCACACGTGCGGGCCGAACACCACCGCCGCCCCGTACGCCGCCGGCTCCAGCATGTTCTGCCCGCCCCGCTTGCCGTCCAGGCTGCCGCCGACGAACGCCACGTCCGCCAGCCCCCACACCGCCCCCAGCTCGCCGATCGTGTCCACCAGGATCACCGCGTCGCGGTCGGTCAGCGGCTTGTCCTTGAGTGACGAGCGGCGGACGAGCGGCAGGCCCATCCGCTTGACCAGGGCGGCCACCTCGTCGAACCGGTCCTTCTGCCGCGGCACCAGCACCAGCCGCAGCCGCTTGTACCGCTGCCGGGCCGCACGCCAGATCGACAGGACGATCTTCTCCTCGGGGGCCTGCGTCGAGCCGGCCACCCACACCGGGTCGGCGGCGTCCAGGGCGAACAGCCGGCCCAGGTTCGCCGTCTTGTCGTTGTCCCGGTCACAGGTCAGGCCGTCGTACTTGACGCTGCCGGTGACGGCCACCTTCGTCGCCAGCACGCCCAGCGACTTCAGTGCCTCGGCGTACTCGTCGGTCTGGACGGCGAACAGGTCCACGCCCTGGAGCATCGGCCGGGCGAAGGCGCCGAGCTTCTGGTACCGGCGGGCCGACTTCGGGCTGAGCCGGCCGTTGATGACGGCCACCGGGATGCGGCGGGCCTTGGCGGCCCGGAGCATGTTCGGCCACAGTTCGCCCTCGGCCAGCACCAGCAGCCGCGGTTGGACCGCGTCGAGGGCGCGGCGGACGGCCCAGGAGAAGTCGAGCGGCCAGACGATCACGCGGCAGTCGGGGTGGTCGAACAGGCGGCGGGCCTCGTCCAGGCCGGTGTCGGTGGTGGCGGAGATGACGCACTCCCAGGTCGGGTGCCGCTTGCGGAAGGCGGCGACGACCTGGCGGAGCAGGTGGACCTCGCCGACGCTGACGCCGTGGAACCAGGCCCGCGGCCGGTCGCGGCGGGCCGGCGGCAGGCCGACGGAGCCGAGGAGGCGGGCGAGCGGGTAGCGGCGGTAGCGGCCGGTGGTCAGGGCGCGGTAGAGCAGCCACGGGGACGCGGTGGCCAGGCCGAGCAGGTACGCCAGGTCGAGGGGTCGGAACATGGTCATGGAGTCCGTTCCATGAGGGCGGAGGTGCGGGTGCCCGCGCATCCGTGCAGTGCGGGCGGCTGGCGTTGCTAAGGCGTCGGCCCGCTGCGAGTGATGGGACCGACGCCTCTCAATCACTCCTCGTCCCTAAACGGAGTTTGGGAACGGGGAAGTCACTAGAGATCCGTCACCACTGGCCTTGAACCCATTTGGAACACCCGTCGTGTTCAAACATCAGACGGCCACAGTAGATCGATTCTCGGTTTTCACACCATCCCCAATCGGCGTCACGCTTGCGGTATTTCCCGCACCCGCCACACTGTTCTCCGTGCCAATGGTCTCGCTCGGCATCCTGGTCAACAATGCGGCCACATTGGTCGCAGTAGATGACAGTGAGGCGGGCGCGTTGGGGTTTTTCGTCCATTTGCGGCTCGTGCCATCCTCGTTCCCAAGCTCCGCTTGGGAACGCACCAGTTTTGCGAAGCTCTGCTTCGCGGCTGTTTCCTCAAGGCGAAGCGGGGCTTCGCACCTTAGCCGTTCCCAAGCAGAGCTTGGGAACGAGGAGCTTATTCACCCGCTGCGGCTGTTGCATCACCTGACGGGGCACTGACGCGACGAAGGATGCGTTGTGCCGTGAACACCATGACCCGCCCGCGGCCCTCGAAGACAATGTCAAGTCGCTGCCCTTTGGTCGGCGACCGGGCGAACGTGCGGTCTTCGACCACGATCCCTTTGCCCCACTTCGGCCGATCGACGTCAACGACGACGTCCCCGACCTGGAACCGCTTCGGCTCCCACACGGCGTTGGTCATCGACGTCACCGCTTCGCCCCCGGGGCGGCCTGCTGCCGCATGTGGCAGTTCTTGTACTTCTTGCCGCTGCCGCACGGGCACGGGTCGTTGCGGCCCACCCGGTCCGTCGCGTTGCGGATCGGTTCCGGCTTCTTGTCACTCTGGGCGGCGTTCGTCGTCGTCCCGTCGGAGCCGTCCGCCCCGGCCACGAACCGTGGGGCCTCCTCGTGCCGGGCGAACCCGACCACCTCCGTGAACCCCGCCTCCTCCTCCATCCGGAACACCGCCTCCGTGATCTTGTCCTGCACCCCGCTCCACATCTCGTCGAACGCCTTCATGCCCTCCCGCTTGTACTCCGTCTTCGGGTCCACCTGGGCGTACCCGACCAGGCCGATGCCACTCCGCAGGTGGTCCATCGTCAGCAGGTGCTTCTTCCAGGCGTCGTCGATCCGGGCCAGGAGCAGGCTCCGCTCCAGGCCTCGCATCTCCGGCCGGTATTTGTCGTCGAAGGTATTCCAGAGCAGCTGCCGGGCCGTGTCCTGCGTCACGCTGGTCAGCGCCTCGGCCGGCACGTCGATCTGGTAGTTCGCCTTGAACCACTCCACCAGCTCGGCCGCGTCGCCGGCCTCGGACTTCTGCGCCCCCTCGAACGCCTCATCGAGCTTGGCGTCAATCGCCTCCTGCGGCGTCTGCGGGTAGTACCGCCGGCTCAGGTCCATCACGAGTTCTTGCAGCCGGCTCTTCGGCTGGGTGCGGAACTCGTCCTCGGACAGGTTGTCGGACACGCCGGGGAACCGCATCTTCGCCCAGACGAACAGGCCGGCCCGGTCGTACCGCGGCCCGGCGGCCGACGGCGTCTTGTCCCCGAGGAACCGGCCCACGGCCGCCTGCACCGGGAACTCGACCTCCTTCTGCCGGTACAGCTCCCGCACCTTCTGGCAGATCACCGCCTTGACCTGTTCCTCCGCCTGCCCGGCCAGATCCTCGGGCTTGATCTCGATGCGGAACTTCAGCCGCACCCAGTCGCACACCGACCGCAGGCCCCAATCGGCTTGCAGGTACTTCGCCCCCTCGGCGAGATCGACCTTCTGGATCTGCCCGTCGGCCTGCTCGATCAGCCAGCCGGGCAGCTCGTCCCGGCCGATCTTCTTCAGGTCGCGGTCGGTCAGCTTCAGGTCGTACCGCCGGCCCATCTGCCCGGCCAGCGCCTGCCACTGCCACTCGCTCTCGTCGGCCTCGCCCGGCAGGTTTTCGTCCAACGACTCCTGCACGACACTCGGGACGTTGCGGCTGGCCCGGTCTTTGGCGTACTGGGCGGCCTGCTCGAAGTCGCTGTTCTTGAAGTCGGTCGGCTCGAACTCGACGCCCAGCCGGTTGGCCGCGAACTCGGCGAAACTGGCCGGGCCGTACTCGTCGTCCATCAGCTCATCAACCTTGGCGTCGATCTGCTTGTCGAGCATGTCCAGGACGAGCAGCTTGCCGTTCTTGCCGTCGAGGATGTGCTGGCGGAAGCCGTAGACCCGCTTCCGCTGGTGGTCCATGACCTCGTCGTACTCGAGCAGGTTCTTGCGGGCCTCGAAATGCTGCTCCTCGACCTTCTTCTGGGCCTTCTCGATCTGGCGGGTGACCATCCGGCTCTCGATCGCCTCGCCGTCCTTCATGCCCAGCGTGGTCAGGAGGCGGGCCATCCGCTCGCCGCCATAGATGCGCATCAGGTCGTCTTGCAGGGACAGGAAGAACCGGGCCGTGCCGGGGTCGCCCTGCCGGCCGGACCGGCCGCGGAGCTGGTTGTCGATCCGCCGGCTGTCGTGCCGCTCGGTGCCGACGATGTGCAGCCCGCCCAGGCCGACCATCGCCCGCCCCTCGGCCTTCATCTGTTCGGCCCGCTCGATCTCCTCGACCTTGGCCTTCCACACGTCCTCGGGGACTTCCAGCCGGGTCGGGTACTCGTGGCGGAGCACGGCCCAGGCCATCGTCTCCGGGTTGCCGCCGAGGATGATGTCGGTGCCGCGGCCGGCCATGTTGGTGGCGATCGTCACCGCCCCCCGCCGGCCGGCCTGGGCGACGATCTCCGACTCGCGGGCCACGTTCTCCGGCTTGGCGTTCAGGAGCTCGAACTTAATGCCGCGGCGCTTCAGCTTGTCGGCGAGCTTCTCGGACTTCTCGACCGACGAGGTGCCGATCAGGATCGGCTGGCCGGTCTCGTGGACGGAGACGATCTCGTCCACGACCGCCTCCCACTTCTCATTCTCATAGCGGTAGACGAGGTCGGAGTGGTTGATCCGCTGGAGCGGCTTGTTGGTCGGGATGGCGATGACGTCGAGCTTGTAGATCTTCCAGAACTCGTTGGCCTCCGTCATGGCCGTGCCGGTCATGCCGGCCAGCTTGCGGTACATGCGGAAGTAGTTCTGGAGCGTGATCGTGGCAAGGGTCTGCGTCTCCTGCTTGATCTTGACCCCGTCCCGGGTGTGCTTGGCCTCGACCGCCTGGTGCAGCCCGTCGGACCACTGCCGGCCGAACATCGGCCGGCCGGTGAACTCGTCGATGATGATGATCGCCAGGTCGGACGGGTTGTCCCGGTCCGGCATGATCATGTAGTTCTTGTCGCGCTTGTACAGGTGGGTGGCCTTGAGCGCGTTGTCGATCAGGTGCGGCCACTCCATGTTGCCGGCGGTGTAGAAGCTCTCGACGCCGGCCAACTCCTCGGCCTTGCGGATGCCCTCGTCGGTCAGGTGGCAGGTGTGCTCCTTCTCCTTGACCTCGTAGTACGGCCCGCCGCCCTTCTTCTCCAACTCGGTCAGCTTGACGGCGATCTCGTTGGCCTGGGTGTACCGGCCGACATCGCTGAACGCCGGGCCGCTGATGATCAGCGGGGTGCGGGCCTCGTCGATGAGGATGTTGTCCACCTCGTCGATGATGGCGTAGTTCAGCGGCAGCCGCTGGACCTGCTGGTAGTACGGGTGGAACCGGTTGTCGCCGCGGGCGGCCGGCTTCATGTTGTCGCGGAGGTAGTCGAACCCGAACTCGCTGTTGGTGCCGTAGGTGATGTCGCAGTCGTAGGCTTGGCGGCGGGTCTCCGGGTCCATGTCGGCCTGGATGTACCCGGCCGTGATGCCGAGCGCCTGGTAGATGGGCAGCATCCACTCGCAGTCGCGGCGGGCCAAGTAGTCGTTGACGGTGACGACGTGGACGCCCTTGGCCTCGAGCGCGTTCAGGTAGGCGGGCAGGGTGGCGACGAGGGTCTTGCCCTCGCCGGTGACCATCTCGGCGATGTTGCCGCGGTGCAGGACGACGCCGCCGAGGATCTGCACGTCGAAGTGCCGCATGGCCTTGAACCGCTTGCCGGCCTCGCGGCAGGCGGCGAACGCCTCGGGCAGCAGCTGGTCGAGCGTCTCGCCGTTCTTGAGCCGTTCGCGGAACTTCGGCGTCAGGTCCTTCAGCTCGGCGTCGGAGAGGGCCAGCATCCGCGGCTCCAGGTCGTTGACCTGGGCCAGCAGCGAGCCGGGGGTGACGGTGTACGTCTGCTTGTCGCGGGAGCGGACGTAACCCAGCTTGCGGACGTAATTTTCGTTCGACGAGCCGAGCAGGCGGGTGAGGAAGTTGACGAACCCCTCGGAGGCGGACGTCAGCGCGTCGCCGACCCGCTCGAGGATGCCAACGTCCGGTCCCTGGGTGACGGTCGCCATGTGTAATCGGCCTCTCCGCCGGTCGGCCCGGCGCGGACTTTCGCCTGGGTGAAAATCGTCGCCAATTGGCAGTCTAAGTAGGGGGGCGAAAGGGGTCAATACAGACCACAGGACCCCTCCAAGTAGTGCAATTGGCGCAAAACAACAATCCAAGCCCACCCGCGGCGGCGGGTGGGGAACGACAAACCCACCCGCCGCCGCGGGTGGGCTTGGGGGTACATTCCCTGTTAGATTACGGGACATCGCACCCCCCACTCCTCGCCGCCCCTGGACGGGTCGGCGCGGGCGGTGAACAATGGTTAGAGTCGTCCCAGCCCCGCCCGGTGCAATCCGTTATGCCGATGACCGTCCCCTGCCCGTACTGCAACGCGCCGGTGCCGGTGCCGCAACCGCCGCCGACCGGTGGGCGGGTGACCTGCCCGCGGTGCGAGGAGACGGTGACCGTCGGCGACACCGGGACAGGTCCGTCCGTCTCCCCGGCCGCCGCCCCGCCGGGGCCGGCCGCCGAGCCGTCGCGGCCGACGAACCGGGCCGTCGCCGGCATCGTGGTCGCGGTCATGCTCGGCATGGCGGCGATCGGCCTGGCGTACGCCCTGCGGACGGTCGAATTCCGCCGGGCGAATGACCTGAAGGGCGTCCAGCCGCCGGAGCCGGATGCGGAGTCGCGGCCAGTGCCGCCGGGTGAGTGGCCTGAGCTTGGCTACCTGCCGGATGAGGTGCAGGTGGTCGCCGGCGTCCGCATGGCGGCCGCCCTGGCCAGCCCCGCCGGCCGGACGTTGCTCGCCGAACTCGGCCTGGCCGAGGCCGGCAAGGGCAAGATCCTCGGGCTCACGCCGCAGGACGTAGATCGTCTGGTCATCGGCGCCAGCCACCGGACCCTGCCGCCGCGGGTGACCGGCGTCATCCGCACTCTGTCACCGATGGACGACGTGTGGACCCGGCAGGCGGTCCGGGCAAACCGGACGACGGATCACCACGGCAAGACACTGCTCCGCGGCCGGCTGTGGGCGAACGGGCCGGAGGGCGCGATCTGGCGGGCCGACCCGCACACGCTGGTCGCGGCCCTGCTGCCGGAGGATTTCGACAGAATCCCTGCCACGCCGCGGGCGACCGCCCCGCTGCCAGACCTGCTGCGGCGTGTGGACCCGGCCGCCGTCGCCTGGGTGGTCGCGTCGGGAGAGCCGATCAACCTGGCGTTGCGGTTGGCCGGCGTCCCCCCGCCGGCCGCCGGCGCGGCCGGCAAGGAGCCGGACGCGCTGGTGATGAGCCTGCGGGCCGACGGCGCGAAGGTCACCCTGGCGGGCCAGGTCCGGTGCCCGGTCGGGACGGACGAGGAGGGGTTGGCCCGGGTGATGGAGTCGATGCGAAAGGCCGGGCTGACGGTGGAACGGTCCGCGACCGGGGACTGGCAGACGCTGACCGTCACGGCGGACGCGGACAAGCTGGCGGCTTGGCTGCAGCGGCGGTAACCCCGCTCGCCAGCCACTCCCCCAACTGCCCCAATCCCTCGTCGGTGCTTACGGTTGGTTCGTACCCCAAGTCCCGCCGCGCCGCGGTGATGTCGAACCAGTGCGACGTGCCCAGCTGCACCGCCAGGAACCGCGTCATCCGCGGCTCGTCCGTGCGGCCCAGCACCTTGTACGCCGCCTCCAGCACCGCCCCGGCCGCGTACGCCGCCGCCAGCGGCACCCGCTTCGTCACCGGCGGCAGACCGGCCAGCCCCAGAATGCGGTTGATGAACGGCCACAGCGCCACCGGCTCACCCTGCGAGATGAAGTACGCCTTGCCCGCGACCGGCGAGCCCGGAGCGAGTCGGTCCGCGGCCAGCAGGTGCGCTGCTGCCGCGTTATCGACATAGGTCACGTCGGTCTGATTGGTCCCATCACCCACGATGCGCAGCTTGCCGGCCCGGGCGCGGGCGAGCAGGCGGGGGATGAGGTGGTTGTCGCCCGGCCCCCAGATGAGGTGCGGCCGCAGGGACACCGTCGCCAGGTCGGGGCCGTTGGCAGACAGCACCCGCCGCTCGGCCTCGGCCTTGGTCCGCGGGTAGTGGGCCAGGTAGCGGGCCGGGTACGGCAACGACTCGTCGCCGCCGGCGATGGCGTGCCCGGCCGCGACCACGCTCGGCGAGCTGGTGAACACCAGCCGGCCGACGCCGTGCTTGCGACACGCCGCGATCACGTTGTCCGTGCCGACGACGTTGGCCCGGTGGTACTCGGCGGCCGGCCCCCAAACTCCCGCCTTGGCGGCGACGTGGAAGACGACGTCACACCCGGCGACGGCCCGACTCACCGCGGCGGCGTCGGCGACGTCGCCCTGGATTTGTTCGACGCCGAGCGCGTCGAGGGCGGGGTAGTGTTGGCGGGACAGGCTGCGGACCGTGTCGCCGCGGGCGCGGAGCTGCCGGACGACGGCGCCGCCGAGAAACCCGCCGCCGCCGGTGACGAGGGCACGCATGATGCTGTCTTTCTACCGGAGGGAGGGGCCATGTCCGAGCCGACCGCCTACCGCCGTTACGAGGTGCTGCTGCCGCTACGGTTCAACGACGGCATGCCGGTGCCGCCGGAGCGGATCGCGGAGGCGGCCCGCGAGCTGAAGGACCGGTTCGGGGCGGCGTCGGCGGAGACGCAGACGATCCGCGGCCTGTGGGAGCACGGCGGCCGCACCAACCGCGACGACCTGACCCGGCTGTTCATCGACGTGCCGGACACGGCCGACAACCGGGCGTTCTTCCGCGACTTCAAGCGGCGGCTGGCCGAGCGGTTCCGCCAGCAGGACGTGTGGATGACCACACACCCGGTCGAGGTGGTACAGTGACCGGCCCGTTCCCACAGTCCCTAGTCCCACTTCCCCCAGCGGCCGGTACTGCTGTCGTATTCGTACCCGTCCATCAGGCCGGACGGGTTCACGAACGAGAACCGAAATCCCGAGCCGGTCGTCGTGTAGTAGGTCCCGTCGGCGAGCAACCGCGGCGGCGGGGCCACATCCCCGACGAGCCGCACGTCAGTCGGGTAACTGCCGTGCGTCCGCCGGTACGATTCGAGCCGCGGGACGAGGGACTCGCAGTACCCTTTCGCCGCTCCGATGTCTCGCTCGCAAAGGGCCGCCCCCACTGGGAGCGAGACGAGTGACGAACCGGCCACGAGCGCGATCCCGGCGGAGGCCCGGGCGACGGCCCACATTCGTGGCCCAAGGCGGTGCAGCACGGCGGCGGTGAGGGCCGCCAGGGCGGCCGGGAACGCGACGTAAACGACCAGTGCAATGACGCCGAGCCCGTGGCCGAACTAGCCGCGGCCGAGCACTACCAGGGCGACGTTGAGCGAGGCGGCACCGGCCAGGACGAACAGCGCGGTTCGCATCGGACGCCCTCAGTGGCTCAACTTCCTTGGCGCCCCGTTCTGCCCCATCCCGGCCATTAGGCCGGAGCCCGCGACCGGGGGCTACAGGTCTCCGGGCCGAAGCCCGGTCCGCTTGGCGATCCGCGCCAGCATCCTCGGCCCGATTTCGTCGGTGTCATGAAAGGCGAACACGAAGTCCGGCCAGCCCGCCCGGTCCAGGGTTCGGTGCGACCCCGACTGCCGCTTGACCGACCAGCCGATGCGGAGCAGCGCGGCCAGGACCAGCCGGGCCCTGGTCGCCGGCCAACTGCTCACGGCGTCACCGCGAAGACGGCGGCCATGTCCGGGACGCTCTCGCCGTGCTCCAGGCGGTCCGCCAGCACCCGCAGCGACAGCGCCTGCACCCGCTCGATCGCCTCCTGCCGGGTCTGGCCATAGGCCAGGACGCCCGGCAGGTCCGGGACCTCGGCGATCCACCGCCCGTCGTCCTCCCGCTCGACCTCGATCCTCAGCATGTGCCTTGCCCCCGGCCGACTACCAATCGGACACCCGCAAGAATACCTGGGGCGGCTAGTTCCCGCAACGCGCAGGGTTTCGGAGCCGAACGGACGGGACCCGGCACCCGCGAATCACACGGCCGAGTCTCCGGCCCGCCGCCAGACGGTCACCTCGCCGGCCGCCGGCCGGAACACCATCTGCTGACACGTGTCCCGGTTCAGCACCGTGCCGCCGTTCAGGGCGGCCGCCACGTCTGCCGCCGTCCGGGCCTGCCCGACCGCCGCCAGGGCCGCGGCCAGCGTGTCCGCCCGGCACGTGCTGCCGGCCAGCGAAAACACTTCCTCGCCGGGCGGAACTTCGCGAATGTCCTCGTTGTTCTTCGCCAACCGCCCGGCCACGTGATGGTTGGCCTGTACTAGCACCGGCCCGGCCAGCGGCCGGACCGCCGCCGACCGCTTCGTCCGCTCGATGACGCACGCTTGATCTCGCTCCGCCCCGCAGACGGTGAAGAACACGCTCGTCGAAAGGCGGGTGCGGGTCAGCCGGCGAACGGCGTCGTCGTAGGTGTCGCACCGCTCCAGGGTGTCGCGGAGCAGGAAAGTCGGGCCGAACTCGAACGACGGCAGCCCGGCCGGCGGGGCCCAGTTGATCGTCACCGAGTACGCCGCCGGCACCATGCCCGACAGGACGCCGACCTGCCCGGGCACGCCGACCGAGACGAACTCCCGCGGCCCGCGGCGGAAGCGGAACAGGCGGGTGGCGTCGCCCATCGCCGGCAGCGGCCAGTCCAGGCTGCGGACGTGGACCATGCCCAGGCCGTCTACCCACCGCACGCCGGCCGTGCAGCCGAACGGCCGGGGGACCCGCAGGTGGCTCAGCTCGTAGGCGCAGTTGAGCAGGGTGACGGTGCCGGCCGAAACGCCCAGCGCGTCGGCCCACGCCTCGATCTCGCCGCCGTAGAGGCCGCCGAAGAACTGGTAGAGGCCGGCGAAGACGCGGCGGGCCAGCTCCGGCACTGGCTCGAAGACGTGGGCCGCCTCGTGAACGAGCCGGGCGGCGACAGCCCGCTCAGCGGCGATGACGGCCGACCACCGGTCGCGCTCGGCGGCGGTCAGGTCGATGACGTGAGTCGGGACGTCGGTCGTGAACATGGTGCGTGTCCGGGGGCACCGGCGAGCGGGGTTGCG
>DASXAN010000883.1:0-2346 GCA_036406755.1 Gemmataceae bacterium | reverse complement strand
GACGGGGTTTGTCTTTCCCGTCGCTCACGCTTCCGGCTCGGCAGGAGCCTCGCCCTTCCGGCCCGGACCCCGCCTCTAGCCCGCCACCTCCAGCACCCGCCGCAGGAACGCCTTCGCCGGCGTCGCGTCCCCCTCGCACAGCACCGCCACCGCCTGCCCGCCGGCGTGGAAGCTCAGCACCAGAGCCGGCGGCCCGGCCGTCGGCCGGTCTCGCAGCGCCGCTGCCTCCAGCCGCCCCAGCCGCAGGTGCGTCTCGTGCCCGGTCCCGTCCGGGGCCACCGCCCGGGCCGTCAGCCAGCCGTCGGCCACCACCAGCTCGACCATGCTCCCGGTCAGCCGAACCGCCCCGTCCGACTCCAGCGCCAGCTCCGGGCCGGCCAGCTCGGCCGACGTCAACGGCGGAACGATGCCGGTCTCCGACGCCGGGGCCGCCAGCGGCACGTCGGCGGCGAACGCCACCTCGTCCTCCCCGGCCGGGGCGGCCAGCGGCACGTCGGCCTGGAAGTCGGCGAACGGGACCGGGGCGACGTCCCGCGTCTCGGCCGGCGGGCTGAGCAGCGGGGCGGTGAGGCGGAACGACCCGCTGTCCTCCACGGTCGTCGGCGGCGGGGTACCCGCTTGCGGGTCGCCCGGCTCGGGTTCCGCGGCGGCCGGCTCCTCCGGCGGGGCGGCCGGCGGTGGCGGCGGCTCCCGCTTCGCCTTGCGGGCCGGGGTCGTTTTCCGAGCCGCCGGCGGCGGGGCGGGGGAGTGCAACTCGACCTCGGCCGGCGGCACCGGCGGGCCGCCGCCGAAGAAGTCGAACTCCGGGTGGAACTCCTCCGCCGGTTCCGGCTCCGCCTCCGCGGCCGGCGGCGTGCCGGCCCCGAGGAAGTCGAAGACCGTGTCCCCCTCCGGCGGGTCGGCGGTGACGGCCGGCCCGGTCGCCGCCTCGGCCGCCGCCGGGGCGAATAGCCCCTTGACCGCCCGGGCTTTCACCCAGCGATCCATGTCGCCCTTGCGGACCCGGTCGGTCGGCAACAGCTGGCCGCTGGCCGCCAGGTGCCGCAATTCCGAGACGCTGATCGGCCCGACCACCTGGCCGTCGTGGTCGTAGTACCAGCTCGTTCGGGACATGGTCCCTCCCGGGTCGTTTTCACGACCGGTCGCACCCCCTGCGCCGCCCGCCCGATTGTCGCCTTATGTGCAAGAATTGTCAAGAGTTAGGGGCAGTCGATTGCGCTTTACGGAACGGGTCCGAATGCGTAAAATGAAGGTGCTTCGAGCGAGTCCAGGACGACGCCGTCCGGGCCGGCGGAGGGCCGGCCCGGGTCGCACGGATCGGGGGCTGGAGTGCTCCTGTCGCGCTTCGTCGCCACGCCGGAAACCCGCCTCGCGTGGCAGGCCGTCCGCCAACTGGCGTCCGGCGTGCGGGCCGGCCGGCCGCCGCGGTCGGCCAACCCGCTGGTGCTGCACGGCCCGCCCGGCAGCGGCAAGTCGCACCTGGCCGGCGGGCTGGCGGCGGCCGTCACGGCCGGCCGGTCCGCGCGGACGGCGCGGGTGTTGGCCGCGGCCGACTTTGCCACCGAAACCCCGGGGGCCGACCACCCCGACGAGACCCTGGCGTGCGACCTGCTGATCGTGGAAGACTTGCACCACCTGCCCGCCCGCGCCGCGGGCGCCCTGGTGCGGCTCGTCGATTACCGCCTCCCCCGCCGGCTGCCGCTGGTCGTCACCGCCGCCGCCGGCCCGGCCCGATTGCCCGGCCTGCCGGCCCGGCTGACCAGCCGGCTGTGCTCCGGGCTGGTGGTCGGGTTGGAGCCGCTGAGCCCAGCCAGCCGCCGGCTGGTGCTGGCCAAGCTGGCGAAACAGCGGGACGTGCGGGCCGGGCCGGGCGTGCTGGACTGGCTGGCCGACCACACGCCGGCGGGCGTCCGGTCGCTGCTCGGGGCGCTGACGACGCTGGAGACGCTCGCCGGCACGCTGCCGGCCCCGCCGGACTTGCCGGCGGTGATCGAACACTGGAACGCGGCGACGCCGACAGTCGCGGTGACGCCGGAGCGGGTGGCAAAGTCGGTGGCGAAACACTTCCGGGTGGACGTGAAGGCGCTGCGGACGCGGCGGCGGCAACCGGCGGCGCTGTGGCCGTGCCAGGTGGCGATGTACCTGACGCGGGAGCTGACGGGGCTGCCGTGGCCGCGGATCGGGGCGGCGTTCGGCGGCCGGGACGCGAGCACCGTTCGCCATGCCTGCCGCAAGGTGGCGGAGCGGGCCGACGCGGACGCGGGGCTGGCGGCCGAACTGCGGCGGATCGCGGCGGAGGTGGGGTAGGATCCCCCCTCACCCCCCGGCCCCCTCTCCCACAAGGGG
>DASXAN010000882.1:0-3465 GCA_036406755.1 Gemmataceae bacterium | reverse complement strand
GACTCCTCCGGCTCCCCGCTACACGACGTCTGACATCGGGACGACCGCCCCCGTGTCCACTGACCGCTGCGCCGCCAGGCACAGCGCCACGGACCACTTGCCGTCCGCGCCGGTGCACGCCAGCGGCTTGCCGCCGCGGACCGCGGCGACCATCATCGCCACCTCGTCCTCCAGCTCGAACACCTCGCCGGAGATTCTCTCCAGCGGCACGTCGGTCACGGTGTCGCCGTCGAAGTACTTCAGCGATTGCGTCGGGTGAAACGTCCGGTCCATCGCCCCGCCCCACGTCGCCCACAGCGCCCCCTTCGTGCCCGTCACCTTGGCCACTTGGTGATGTTCGAACGCCGCCAGCGTCTGGGCGACGACGGCGTACGCCCCGCCGGGGAAGTTGACCACGGCCGTGAAGTTGTCCTGCAACTCCGGGTGGTCCGGCTGCCGCGAGTTGGCCCGGGCGTACACCGACAGCGGGTCGCCGCGGCCGGCCAGGTACCAGCGGGACAGGTCGAAGAAGTGGATCGGTTCCTCCAGCACCCAGCTGCCGACGCGGCTGATGTCGTACCGCCAGCCGTCGGCCCCAAGCCGGTACGGTCGCCGCCAGAGTTCGATCAGCACGTACAGCGGCGCGCCGACCGCCCCGGCGTCGATCATCTCTTTGACCTTACCCCACAGCGACGACAGCCGCAGCTCGTGTCCGATCGCCAGCAGGCGGCCCTTGTCCGCGGCCAGGCGGATGAGGGCGTCGCAGTCGGCGACGGTCAGGGCCATCGGCTTTTCCATGAGCAGGTGCCGGCCGGACTCCAGCACCGCCCGCGCGACCTCGGTGTGCAGGTAGGACGGCAGGACCACGTCCACCACGTCGAGTTGTTCGCGCGCCAGCAGCTCGCGGTGGTCGGCGTAGACGTTGGCGGCCGGGAACTGCTCCCGGGCGGCGGCCCGGGTGGCCTCGGACCGGGCGGCGATCGCCACCAGCTCGGCCCCTGGGGTCTTCGCGATGGCCCGGGCGTGGTGGCTGCCCCAGGCCCCGAACCCGATCAGGCCGAAGCGGACGGCGGTCATGGCGGTTGCGGACTCCCGGTGCGGGGCGTAAGTTAGCGACGCAAAGCGTTCCGGACGATCATCCTACGGGGCGAGGTGATGGGCGACGACCGACCGACCCGCTGGTATTCCGGCATCACCCGCTACCAGTGGCTGGTGCTGGCGATCGCGTCGCTCGGCTGGGTGTTCGACGTGTTCGAGGGCCAGATCTTCGTCGCCGGCCAGACCAAGGTGCTGACCGAACTGCTGCCCCCCGGCACCGCCGAAGGGGACATAATGTCCTACGGCAACCTGATCCATGGCTTCTTTCTCGCCGGCGGCGCTATCGGCGGCGTGCTATTCGGCGTGCTCAGCGACCGGATCGGCCGCGTCCGGACGATGGTGCTGACGATCCTGGTGTACTCGGTGTTTACCGGCTTGTCGTCGTTGACTCAGGCATGGTGGCAGTTCGCGGCATGCCGGTTCCTGGTGGCCCTGGGCACGGGCGGCGAGTGGGCGGTGGCCAGCGCGTTCGTCGCCGAGGTCTTCCCGGTCCGGGCGCGGGCCTGGTCGCTGGCCATCTTTCACGCCTCCAGTGTGCTCGGCACCTACCTGGCCATCGTGGCCGGGGAGTTCGTGATCGGCAACCCCGCTCTCGGCTGGCGGTGGGCGTTTGTCATCGGGGCGATCCCGGCCTTGCTGACGCTCTGGGCCCGCACCGGCCTGCACGAGTCGGATGCTTGGCGGCAGGCCCAGGCGGCGGACACGGCCGGCGACCGGCCCGGCGTTGGCGGGCTTTTCCAGGGCGTGCTGGCCCGGCGGACGCTACTCGGCGTCGCCCTCGCGACGGTCGGGCTGGCGACCTTCTGGGGCATGTACATCTACGGCAAAGACATGCTCTCCCGGGCGGTCGAGGCGGTTGCCAATCCGGATACCGCCGCCCCGGACCTGCACAGCTGGTCGATGCTCGGCATGCTGCTCGTGACCACGGGCGGGTTTTTGGGGTCGGTCAGCTTCGGACCCATGAGCGAATGGCTCGGCCGCCGCGGGGCGTTCCTCGTCTTCCACCTGGGCGGCGTGATTGCCGCGCTACTGCTGTTCAAGGTCCTGTCCGGCGTGGCGACGGTGGCGGTGTTCCTGCCGGTGTTCGGCTTCTGGACGCTGGGGATGCACGCCGGGTATGCGATCTACTTCCCCGAACTGTACCCGACCCGGCTGCGGAGCACGGGGGCCGGCTTCTGTTTCAACGTCGGCCGGCTCACCGCCTTCCCGATCGTGTCGCTGATCGGCTGGGTCCAGCGGCCGGCGACGTTCAACCTGAGCCTGCCGAACGCGGCGGCGCTGCTGAGCCTGTTGTTCCTCGTCGGGGCGGCGCTGCTCGTCTTCGCCCCCGAAACCAAGGGCAAGGAGCTGGCGGCGTGAGCGTGCTGCGCGGCGGGCTGATCGGCTGCGGGTTCGTCAGCAGCCTGCACCTGCGGGCCTGGGGCCGCCAGGCCCTCGGCCGGCTCGCCGCCGTCTGCGACCTCGACCCCGCCCGCGGCGATGCCGCCGCCCGGGCCGCCGGCGTGACGGCCTACGCCGACGCCGCCGAGATGCTCCGCCGCGAACGACCGGACTTCGTCGAGATCTGCACCCGGCCCGAGTCGCACCTGCCGCTGACCCGGCTGGCCGCGGAGCGCGGCGTTCACGTCCTCTGCCAGAAGCCGGCCGCCCCGTCGCTGGGCGAACTGGACGCCATGATCGCGGCGTGCGACGCGGCCGGCGTCCGCCTCATGGTCCACGAGAACTACCGCTGGCGGCCGTGGAACGTCCGGCTGCGGGAGGAGGTGCTGGCGGGCCGCGTCGGAAAACCGGCCCGGTTGGCGATCCAGCTGCACGACCAGCGGTGCCTGCGGCCGGGCGGGCTGGCCGACCAGCCGTACTTCGCCGCCATGCCGCGGCTGATCCTCTACGAGATCGGGCCGCACGCCATCGACTTCGCCCGCTGGGTGCTCGGCGAGCCGGAGCGGGTGTTCGCCCTGACGCGGCGGGTCGGGCCGCAGCCCGGCGAGGACGTGGCCGCCGTGACGCTATCGTTTCCCGGCGGGGCGGTGGCCCAGCTCGACCTGAGCTGGGCGACGGCGGCACGGAACAGCCGGCCGGCGTGGGGCCTGTTCGATACCTGGATTGACGGCGACCGCGGCACGCTCCGCACCCGGCCGGACGGGCAGCTCGCCTGGCTGCCGGCCGGCGGGCCGGAGGAAGTGCTGCCGGTGGCGGTCGAGGACGACCCGTTGGTGGCCAGCTACGCGGCGGCTCAGGCGCACTTCCTCGACCGCTTGCGGTCCGGCGAACGGTTCGCCACCGACGGCCCGGACACACGGCGGACGATGCGGGCGGTGTTCGCGGCGTACGAGTCGGCGGAGAAGGGCGAGGTGGTTGCGTTGTAGGGTGGGGGGGGGGGGGGGGGGG